>JARFQM010000335.1 GCA_029287755.1 Desulfofustis sp.
GTATATATTACGCATAAAGAGAAATTTAGGACTTGGCACACCTTTTGTAACGTGTCAGACAACCCAAATTTTAAACCATTCGTTTCCCCGCCCAGCTCGAGACGATAAAGAACAAAGGAGGAAAAATCGTGAAATTGAACATGAAGATGAAACCAAGAATCTATTGGGGCGGTGCTGCTTTTCTTGCCGTCCTGGCCGTTGCCCTCCCGGCACTGGCCGAAGAGACGAACGTCGCCGACTCGGTCATTCACCTGGCCTACGCCCTTGACACCTTTTATTTTCTCATGTCCGGAGCACTGGTAATGTGGATGGCTGCCGGGTTTGCCATGCTCGAAGCCGGGCTGGTCCGCGGCAAGAACACCGTGGAGATCCTTACCAAGAACGTCGCTCTTTATTCCATCGCCTGTATCATGTACATGGTCGTCGGTTACAACATCATGTACGGGGGCGGCCCTAACGGAGTGATTCCCGGTCTCAGCTTCTTCCTGGGTACCGATAATGCCGTCGATGATGTACTGAAAAGCGGTGGAGATATCTACTACTCCGGTATGTCCGACTTCTTCTTCCAGGTTGTTTTCGTGGCCACCGCCATGTCCATCGTTTCGGGTGCCGTGGCCGAACGCATGAAACTCTGGTCCTTCCTGCTGTTTGCCGTGGTAATGACTGGCGTCATCTATCCTGTCCAGGGCTATTGGAAATGGGGCGGCGGTTTTCTCGACGCTCTCGGTTTCCTTGATTTCGCTGGTTCCGGTGTCGTTCACCTGTGCGGTGCCTCTGCTGCCATCGCCGGCGTCCTGCTGCTTGGCGCCCGTAAAGGCAAGTACACCGATGGCCGCGTCAACGCCATCCCCGGCGCCAACCTGCCGATGGCCACTCTTGGTACCTTTATACTCTGGCTTGGCTGGTTCGGTTTCAACGGTGGTTCGGAACTTATGGTCTCCAATATCGAAGAGGCCAACGCCGTTTCGATGATATTCGTCAACACCAACACCGCTGCTGCTGGCGGTCTGATTGCCGCCCTGCTATTCTCCCGAGCCTGGTTCGGTAAAGCTGATCTCACCATGGCGCTGAACGGCGCCCTGGCCGGACTGGTTGCCATCACCGCCGAGCCTCTCACCCCGAGTCCATTGCTGTCCACTATCGTCGGTGCCATTGGCGGTCTGATCGTGGTTGCCTCCATCGTCTTCATCGACAAGGCCAAAATTGACGATCCGGTCGGTGCCATCTCGGTGCACGGCGTAGTCGGTATCTGGGGGCTGCTGGCCGTTTCCTTCACCAATCCTGAGGGCTCCCTGGTCGCTCAGCTTATCGGTGCCGGCGTAATCTTCGCCTGGGTATTCGGCACCAGCTTTATCACCTGGCTGATCATCAAAGCAATCATGGGCATTCGCGTCAGCGAGGAAGAGGAAATGGAAGGCTGCGATATCTCCGAATGCGGCCTCGATGCCTACCCTGAATTCACTAAAGACTGATAGAGGAGGAGTGAGCAATGAAAAAAGTTGAAGCGATAATCAAACCATTCAAGCTCGAAGAGGTGAAGGAAGCCCTTACCGAGCTTGGCATCACCGGTATGACCATCTCCGAAGTGAAAGGGTACGGTCGCCAGAAAGGACATACCGAGGTCTACCGGGGTGCAGAATACAAGGTCGAATTCAACCCGAAAACCAAAGTAGAACTGGTCATAGATTCCGATCTGGTCGACAAGGTGGTCACCGCCATCCGCGACGCCGCCAACACCAGCAAGATTGGAGATGGCAAGATCTTTGTCCTCCCAGTAGAAGACGTCATGAGAATCAGAACCGGAGAACAGGGCAAGGAAGCCATTTAGCAGTACCTGTACCACAACCTCCTCCACGAGCAGAACCCTTGATCGCCTTCGCGGGTGGTCGGGGGTTCTGCTTATTCTTTTTTCCCCTCTTTACAATCTCTGCCTGCGGACCGCTTCGAGTCCTGGATAGCTTTCTCCTTCCCATTTGCCCGCCATTTAAGCAGTACCCCATTGATTCGAGCTCTGAAATGCATAAGGTGCTGATCTGGATAGATTCAGCTCAATGTTATTTCCAACCTGGTACACTTGAATGCCCACCCCCTATAAACAACTTCAGGACCATTTTCTCCAACTCTCCCGCTTGGAACATGCCCTCACCTTTCTGCAGTGGGATCAGCTGGTGATGATGCCTCCCCGGGGCAATGAGGCACGCTCGGAGGCGATAGCTGAACTGAGTTCACTTTACCACACAAAATTGACAGAGCCGGCGCTTGCCGATCTGCTGGACAAAGCCCGGGCCGCTGAACAGGATCCTGAACGATTGGCCAGCGTCAGAGAGATGGAACGGGAATATAGATGGGCAACCTGCATTCCGTCCGATCTGGTTAAAGCCAAATCGCTGGCCGGATCAAAATGTGAACATCAATGGCGCAGTCAGCGCCAGGACAATGACTGGAGGGGGTTTCTGAGTAATTTCAAGGAAGTCGTCAATCTTTCAAGACTAGAGGCCCAGGCCCGCCAGAGCTGCAACTCGGAACGATTTTCAACACCCTATGACGCCCTGCTGGATCTCTACTGCACCGGGGATTCGAGCCGTTTGATTTCCGAGATATTCACCGCTTTGAAAACAGACCTGCCCCCGCTTATCGCACAGGTAGTGGAAAAGCAGGCAGGCAGAACACGGGAATTCAACGGCAGGTTTTCTAAAGCAGCCCAGCAACGGCTAAATCGGAAACTGGCCGTCATCCTCGGGTTCGATTTCGAGGCCGGCAGGATTGACGAAAGCTCTCACCCGTTCAGCACCGGCAACATCGGCGACCACCGGATCACTTCCAGATATAGGGAGAACGATTTCATCGATGCCCTCAAAGCCACTGCCCATGAAACAGGGCACGCTGCCTATGAGGGGGGACTGCCGCCCAAGTGGAAACATCTCCCCCTGGGCCAGGCGCGCAACATGTCCATCCACGAAAGCCAGAGCCTGCTTTTTGAAAAACAGATATTTCTGAGCAAACCGTTTCTGAACTTTTTCACCCCGGAAATTCACACCCATCTTGCCGAGAGCACCGCCTACGACTGCCAGCAGATATGGCTGAACAGCATCAAGGTAAGCCCCTCTTACATAAGGGTCGAAGCCGACGAACTCTGTTACCCCCTGCACGTTATTCTCAGATACGAGATCGAGTCGGACCTGATCAACGGTGAGATGGAAGCCGATGACCTTCCTGACGCGTGGGATGAAAAGATGCAGACCTATCTCGGCCTGTCCACCGCCGGCAACTACAAAGACGGCTGCCTGCAGGATATCCACTGGACGGATGGTTCGTTCGGTTACTTCCCCGCCTATACTTTGGGAGCCCTTAACGCGGCTCAGATATTCTCAGCATTCCGGCGCCAGCACGACGACTGGCAGGAATTGCTCGGCAGAGGCGAAATTGTCCCGATCAGGAAATGGCTCGAGGAACAAATCTGGTCCACGGGCAGGCTGCTCGATTCGCAGCAACTGCTCCAGGCGGTCACTGGAGAATCGACCACCCCCCGTTATTTCATCGACTATGTCAGGGAGCGCTACCTGGAGGAGCAGTATTAGGTTGCTATCCGGATGCGTACTCACCTAGCTTTTTTCTCCCGCATCATCGCCCTGGTCAGAACAGTTAACAATAGTCCGTAGGCGGGCAGAAAGAGCAGCAGGCTCACCGCGATCTTGAAACTATAGTCGAGTACGGCAATCTCAGGCCAGTGCTGCGCCATGAACTCATCCGAGCTGGCCCAGAAAGCGATTGAATAAAACAGCACCGTATCAACCAGGTTGCCGACAATGGTCGAAGCCGAAGGAGCCACCCACCAGCTCCGGTGTTCCCGCAGGTGGGAAAAAACCTTTACGTCGAGGAGTTGACCGGCCAGGTAGGCGATGAAGCTGGCAAAGGCAATCCTGAAGACGAATTGATTGAAATCAGCCAATCCGGCGACTCCCTGGAATTTTCCTTCAAAAAAGACGATCGACACCAGGTAGGAAATAAGCAAAGCAGGAATCATCG
>JARFQM010000361.1 GCA_029287755.1 Desulfofustis sp.
GTCCAGGGCGGCTTTTCCCTGGATTGCAGAGAATTGAATATGAGCAGCCTGCGCAGATAATTGCGCAGCGAGGCGATGATCGCCAGGGGATGGACGGCATCGCTGAGCAGGTGATCGAGTACCGTCATGACCCGAGCGGGAGTAGTGTCACCAAGGGCTTCGGTCAGCTCGAAAATGGCGTCTTCTCTGGTTCTGCCAACCATCTGGTCGACATCGCCACAGGTAATTCTCTGGTGCTCGCCCACGTAGAGCGCAACTTTTTCGATTTCCAGAACCGCGCCTACCGGATGAAAGCCAACGCGTTCGAACAGCAGGTCCAGGGCTCTGGGCTCGATGGCTTTATGCATGCGGGCCAGGGCGGTCTGGACCATTTCCCTTATTACCTCTTTCTGCTGCTGAAGCGCTGCCCGTGAGCTGCCCTCGGCGACGGAGCAGTCGATGATTGCGCCATGCTTTTTAATGGTGGTGAACAGTTTTTTCCTCTTGTCCACGTGCTCGGCGGTGAACAGCAGCAGGTTGTGGGGCGGCAGCCCTTCTGCGATGGCAGCAATCAGCTTGTCCACCGGGTCCTGCGCCGTGGTCGGCCGGCTTTCGATTCCGCTGGCCAGTTCATCGGCCCAGTCCAGTTTCCCTCCGGGATGCGGAAAACCGAATAGTTTCGGCCACTGAGCGCTGCCAATATCACTGAACACGCTGGTGCCCTGCAGGTGCAACGAGCCGAGGCGGAGCAGACTGCGCAGGTATCTCGCCGCCGCGCCCGGGTTGTCCTTATCCCTGGCCTTGCGGGCCTTTTCCCACAGCGGCCCGCCGACCTCCCGGCTGTGAAACAAAGTGGTGTCCGTGACCCTGTACACCTGAAGTCCGGGCAGCAGGGTCATGCTTCTCAGCCTGGACAGCAATTTACTTGTGTCTTCCAGGGAGCCATCGAGCGTATGCACCGCTCCTCCCCCTTCCAGCAGGCGCTCTTCGAGCCGTTCGGCAGCTTTGCGGCACAGGTAGCGCTCGCCGTAACAGAGATACACCTGGCAGTGCTCCCCGGCAGTAATCTTATCCAGCAGTGTTTCAATTTCCGTTCGTTTATATAATCCCATTTCCTCAGCTCCTGGTATCCATCATCTTGTGGAGAATGGCCGGCAGTGAACCGGGCTGCAGGTAGTCACTGCCGCGACCGTCGGCGAAAATCGGGTTCAGCTGAACGGAGACTTCGTCCCAGCTGAGGTGGTTGGGAGAGGCGGCAATGATTTCGAAAAGCCGCTGGTTGTAGGGATCGTTGACCACCGCTTTGCCGGTGCCGACGGTGGCGAATATATCGATGGTGTTGTCAAAAAGACGGTTGAGTTCAGAATAAATCCTGATCCCGCCGCAGGAACCGATGCTCAGGAAACGATTGATGTCGGGAATGGTTTCACGGCCTATTTCCCCTGTTTTCAGCAATTCCCGCATGGGCTCGAGGAGCTGCTCTTCACGCCAGTAGCTGTGACCGCGCTGGGCAAACATCTCCATCCCGCTGGTGAGAAACTGTTTGAGGAGGCGGCGTTGAGTCGCACGATCATGGTAGACGGTGACTGCGTGGGAAAGTTCTATGCCGTTTACCGTCTTGTAATATTCGACTATCAGCGGTGCACTGAGCGACAGCCGATAGAGGGCTGCGGTCTTACCCTGGGCTATCAGGCGCCTGGCTTCGGCCTGCAGCGAACTGGAGGGGTCGAGCAGGCTGATGGTTTGAGGCAGCCTGGGCCGGTAGCCGTTGTTGACCAGATTCCTGGAATTGGACAGATAGGAGATGCGGCCATCGTCGTCGTCCTGGAACACGGACAGGCTGCTCAGTCTCCCGTCAGCTTTCCAGCGGGCAAAGTCGGTGGCGGTGTAGGAGCTGAGATCAACGGAACCATACCGGTCGATCAGATCTCTGATTAATTGGTGATCCGTTACCGACAGGAGTTGGGGATTTTTCTCGTAGTAGAACTGGAGAATTACCCGCAGCTGGAGCGAAAAGGTCGAGTCCGGCTCGCCGATCGTGGCGATCATTTTTTTCAGCAGATAGGTTCTGGCGTCCGGCTGCAGCTTGTCCAAGAGGGCGGCAAAGGTGGCGGAGAAAAGGATCAGGCTCTGCTCGTCCTGAAAGGCCGACCGGGCCATGAGATCGAGAACGGCCAGCTGCTCCTCGCTGTCTTGCGGGAAAAAGGCTGTCAGTTTACCCTTCTGGGCGCAGCTGATAATGAAATCTGAGACATGATTGTTTGTCGGATCGGTCTGCTTGAGAAAGACCAGCAGGTTGTTGTTGAAGGTCTGGTTCAGCCGCGCCAGAAGCACCGGTACCAGCACATCACGAAAGGACGAATCGTAAAGCTCGCTGCCTCTGGCCAGCAGAATGTAGATATTGGCGGTGGTCAGGTCCCTGGCCGCCTGCGTGCGGGCAGAGGCTGTTGCCTGCTTGAGCACGTTAATTGCCTGATAGATCTTTTTCTGGGTCAGGGCGTCGTCGAGCTTCTGTTGATAGCTGTTTCTGGCCTTGGGGTGGAGTCTGGAAAAATGGGCGATCACCATGTTCGGCCCGCCCGCTGCCAGGGTGCCGGTGCTAATCTCTGCGCCGTAGCGATTGGTGACCGCATGCAGATCATTGATGATGCGGATATGTGGCCCGGCGGCTGCATCAAATGAGGCCAGCAGGATCGAGCGCTGCTCCGGGGACAAGGTATAAAACTTTTTGTCTTCCTGGGTTTTCGGCAGGTTGAAATAGTTGTGCAGCCAGAACAGAGCCTCGTCCGGTGTGGTCGTTTCCAGCTCGAATAATCCCTTGCTGTTGATACTGTCGTTGCGGGACAGGCTGGCTATCTGCGGCAGGATCTTCATGATCGTCTGCCTGTCCATTCCTTTGATCAGACAACTCTGTTCGGCGCTCAGCCGCTGTTCGGCGGTCATTATGCCAAGCAGGCGCAGACCCGTGCGAACAGCGTCTCTGTCAATGCCATCGACCGCAAAAAGTGCTTTGGCCGCCCAGCGGCCCCTGTCATCGAGCGCTCTGGTCTGGCGGACCAGAGCAATCAGTGCATCGGCATCGATCCCTTCGATTTCGCTGATGGCCGCTACTGTCTGCATGGTGGTGAAGTCAAGCTCAGAGGTAAGCTCGAGAAGCTGCCAGCTTTTTGCCACAGTAGCCCCGTCAAGCCCGGCGAAGGTCTCGAAAATCAGCACCTGTTCAAAGCTGAGCGGCGCAAAAACAAGCCGCTCAAGGGTCTCGATCGCTTCCTCGGCATAAATTTCCTCAAGGGTGCAGAAGGCCCTCAGGGCTCTCATCCTGGTATACGACAAGGCGCGGATGACATCTTTGTGATAACGGTAGCGCTGGTCATCCATGCAGTCGACTTGGCGGAACGCAGCCAGAGTAGTTTCCGTCGGACTGTCAAGGGCGCTGGCCCCCCGGGCCGGCGCCTGATCGATTACCGCTGCAAGGAGAAAGATGCAGAAACTGCAGAAAATGCGTATCACGCCGGATTGTAATCCATTCTGGGTTGTGTCAGGGACAGGATAAGCTCAGAGCTATCGTAGCCATGATTGGCAGATAATTCAAGCGCCAATAGGGAAGGGACGGGGCCGGCGGGCTAAGCCCATGGATCATGGCCGCCGACCCCGGTGCTGCGCGCTTGCCTGGATCAGTGAGGTTCAGCGGAGGCTTTCGTTGAAGGCCTGAAGCACCTCGTTGCCAGGGCACAACTCCTCTTCGCCAAGCTGGTTGAGGGGCGTGTCGGTGGTCTGGTTGATATCGTGAAAGTCCTCACTGTCGGGGTTCAGATAGAGAATTCCGGTGAGTATCTGGTCTTCAGCCTTGGCTTCCTCAAGGGAGTTGATGGCATCTTTCTTGTTGGTGAGGATTTCCTTGTCTTCCCGTTTGTAGAGGGTAATGATCGATCCGTCATGCAGGGCCACCGGTATTGTCGTGCCGTGATCATACTCGGTAAGAATCTCCTGCTGCAGCGGGATAAAATCGAAGGTCGCCGTGGCTTCCATGTGGTCTCTGACCCAGGAATAGCTTTTGGTCGAGGTCGGGGCATTGTTGAAGGTCACGCAGGGTGAAATGACATCGACGAAGGCCATTCCCTTGTGGCTGATCGCCGCCTTGAGCATGGGCAGCAATTGTTTTTTGTCGCCGGAAAAACCGCGGGCGACGAAGTCGGCGCCCAGCAGAATGGCGAGTTCACAGAGGTCAATCGATTCAAACGAGACCGGTGCTCCTTTCCTGCTTTTCGAGCCTTTGTCGGCGGTGGCCGAATCCTGCCCCTTGGTGAGGCCGTAGCAGCCGTTGTTCATGACCACGTAGATCATGTTGAGATTGCGTCGAACCACGTGGGCAAATTGTCCCATACCGATTGAGGCGGTATCGCCGTCGCCGGATACGCCGAGATAGACCAGGTCCTTGTTGGCCATGTTGGCCCCGGTTGCCACCGAAGGCATGCGTCCGTGCACCGAGTTGAAGCCGTGCGAGCGACCCAGAAAATAGGCCGGCGTTTTTGACGAACAGCCGATACCGGATAGCTTGACAACCTTATGCGGCTCGATGGACATCTCGAAGAAGGCGGTGATAATCGAGCTGACGATGGAGTCGTGACCGCAGCCCGCGCACAGGGTGGATATTGCCCCTTCGTAAGCTTTTCGGGTATAGCCCAGTTTGTTCTTCTGAGCTTCCGGATGTCTGAACGTGGGCCTGACATAACTCATGGGGTCTCCTCCTGGGCCACCGGGGCAGGGCTGATAAACGGCTTTTCCCTGGCCAGCAGGGTCGTGTGAATCTGGTTGGTTATCATTCTGGCGGTAATTGCCAGGCCGTTGAAGTTGTTGACATGCATCATTTTTCCTGGGGCCACCTGGCATTCCCCGGCCAGCAGAATCTCCATTTGAGAATCGCGATTCTGCTCGATGATAAAGACGAGTTCGTGTTCGGCGATGAAGTCGAAGACTTCGCCTTGAAACGGGAAGGCCTTGACCCTCATGCTGTTGATTGGAATGTTGCTTTCCTCCAACCGGTCCAGAGCCTCGACCGCCGAGGCCGCTGTGGAGCCGAAATAGACGGCTCCGAGCTTTTTCTGCTTGTCACGCATGACTATTTCAGGCATGGGGACCAGCTGACGGGCAGTTTCCCATTTGCTCAGCAGCCGGTTCATACCCCGTTCGTAGGCTGCACTGCCTTCGGTGTAGGCGGCGTATTCATTGTGGGAGGTTCCCCTGGTGGTGTAGGCGCCCTTATCCGGATGGGCTCCCGGAAGCGTCCGGTAGCAGATGCCGTCCTTGTCGATATCCAGGTAGCGGCCCCATTTCTTCTCCAGCTTGTCGAGTTCCTCGCCGCTGAGCACCTTGCCGCGGTCATAGCGCCGCTGATCATCCCAGGAGAAAGGTGCGCAGAGATGATCATTCATACCCAAATCGAGATCGCTCATGACGATGACCGGTGTCTGCAGACGCTCCGCCAGGTCGAAGGCGTCGGCGGTCATCTCGAAACACTCGTGGGGATCACTGGGGAAGAGCAGCACGTTTCTGGTGTCGCCGTGGGAGGCATAGGCACAGGAGAGCAGATCTGACTGCTGGGTTCTGGTCGGCATTCCGGTACTCGGGCCGCTGCGCTGCACATTTATTAGAACCACCGGGATCTCAGTAAAGTAGGCGAGACCCAGAAATTCACTCATCAGGGAGATACCTGGTCCCGAGGTGGCGGTGAAGGCGCGAGCTCCATTCCAGCCTGCACCGATGGCGATGCCGATGGCGGCCAGCTCGTCCTCGGCCTGAATGGCAGCATAGTATTTCCTGCCGGTTTCAGCCTCAATACGGTAGCGGCTGGCAAATCGTTCAAACGCTTCAACCACCGAAGTCGAAGGGGTGATTGGATACCAGCCCACCACGGTAGCCCCGGCATAGAGGGCGCCCAGGGCGGTACCGCTGTTGCCGTCGATGAGAATTCGATCGCCCACGCTATCCGACGGTGCGATCGACAGACCGCACGA
>JARFQM010000397.1 GCA_029287755.1 Desulfofustis sp.
ATAACGAGCGCCTCGTCTGTACCGGTCTGCAGACCGAACTCAAGGAAGCCCGCACTGGTCTGCGCACCGGGAAAAAGCTCGAACAGGCCAGGCTGAAGATCAGCAAGGATGAAAGGGAGTACAACCTGACCCTGGGAGCCACCTTTTTCGAGTTCAGAAATGTCAAGCTGCCCAAGACCGAAGGATCCGAGCAGACGGCCCAATCATCCGACGCAGAGCTGGAGGGGGCGGTTCTGGAAAAGATCTTCCTGTTCGAGGAACTCGTTAAGATCGTAAACGATCTGCTGCGCATGTTTGCCGAGGTGCGGACTTCTGAGAAGTGGCCGGAGGAATTGGCGAGGGTGCGCAGGTGGGTGCATAAGTCGGCCGACAATGTGTGAAAAATTACCTTTTCGTCCAGACGCCTCGTTGGGGGAAATTTTTTCTGGATGAAAATTTCAATTTCTAGAGTGAGTTAGATACTGAGTGATAGACTTAACTGAATAGAGACCAACCAGAAAAGAACCATGGAGTTTGAAACGGTAATAGGGCTGGAAATCCATGCCCAGATGAAGACGGATTCGAAAATATTCTGCGGTTGTTCGACCGAGTTCGGCGCCCCGCCCAACACCCACACCTGCCCGGTCTGCCTGGGAATGCCCGGCAGTCTGCCGGTGCTCAACAAGCGGGTGCTGGACTTCGCCATCAAGGTCGGCTTGTCCACCCACAGCAGGATCAACCCGGTGAACCAGTTCGCCAGAAAAAATTATTTCTATCCCGATCTTCCCAAGGGCTATCAGACTTCCCAGTACGACAAACCGATCATCGAGGACGGCTACATCGACATTGAGGCCGAGGGCGAGCAGAAGCGCATCGGCATTACCCGGATTCACATGGAGGAAGATGCCGGCAAGCTCATCCACGACGAGAGAGAGCCGGTATCTTATGTCGATCTGAACCGGACGGGCACACCGCTGCTGGAGATCGTCTCCGAGCCTGATCTGCGCTCGCCGCAGGAAGCCTCTGCCTATCTCAAGAAAATCCACGCCATCCTGCGCTATCTCGATGTCTGCGACGGCAACATGCAGGAAGGCAGCTTCCGTTGCGATGCCAATATTTCTCTGCGGCCGGTCGGTCAGCGGGAATTCGGTATCCGGACCGAATTGAAGAACATGAATTCGTTCAGAAACGTGCAGGCGGCGCTCGAATACGAGGTGCGCCGGCAGCGTGACCTGCTGCTGGAAAAAGAAGAGGTCGTTCAGCAGACCCTGCTGTGGAACCCCGACACCGGCAAAACGGAACCGATGCGCGGCAAGGAAGATGCCCATGACTATCGCTATTTCCCCTGCCCGGATCTGATACCGGTGGAAATCGACGAGCAGTGGATCGAGGAGATCAGAGAGGGGCTGCCGGAGTTGCCCGACCAGAAGCGGAAGCGGTTCATCGATGATTTCAGTCTCCCCGAATACGACGCGGTCATTCTCACCGAGTCAAAAGAGCTGGCCGATTATTTCGAAGCGGCGTTGGAGATCTGCCCGCAGCCCAAAAAGGTGTCCAACTGGATGATGACCGAGCTGCTCCGGGAACTCAAAGGAGCTGAAATCGATCAATGCCAGGTGCGGCCCGATCAGCTTGGCTCGCTGCTCAATATGGTGGAAGAGGGGACCATCAGCGGCAAAATCGCCAAAGCCGTCTTCGCCGATATGCTCGACAGCGGCAAAGACCCCGAGCTGATCGTCAAGGAAAAGAACCTGGTCCAGGTTTCCGATGAATCTGAGCTGCTGGCCCTGGTGCGGGAGATTATCGAGCAGAACCCCGGTCAGGCGGAAGAGTTTCGCGGCGGCAAGACCAAGGTAATGGGCTACTTTATCGGTCAGCTCATGCAGAAAACCAAAGGTAAGGCCAACCCCAAACTTGCCAACCAGCTCTTCAACCAGGAGCTGTCGGGCTGATCCGGGAGCAGATGGACACGGCGCAGTGGCAGAAGAGGGGACGCGGGCACCGGAGCCGGCTGCGCCAGCGCTTTCTTGAGCACGGACTGTATAGCTTCAACGATACGGAGATACTGGAAATACTGCTCAGTTTCGGCACTCCGCGAAAGGATTGCAAAGATCAGGCTCGAGCCCTGCTGGACCGCTTCAAGACCTTTCCGGGGGTCCTCGATGCCGACCGGGAGGCACTGCTCTCGGTGGAAGGGGTTGGCCCCAAATCCAGTTTTGCCCTGGGGTTCATCAAATCGACCGCGGAGCACTACCTGAAGCAGCGGCTCAGAAGCCGTCGCTACTTGAACTCATCCTCTCAGGTCATCGACTTTTTGAGCCACTCGCTGCGCGGCCTGCAGATCGAAGTGTTGACCGTCATCTATCTCGATGCCGCCTTGGCCATCATCGATTCGGAAAAGGTGGCCGAGGGTACAGTGAACGTCAATACGGTCTATCCCAGGGAAATCATCAAAAAAGCGCTCGGCCGCAACGCCTCGGCGCTCATCGTCGCCCACAATCACCCCTCCGGAGTGCTGACGCCGTCAGCGCAGGATCGGCAGATGACGAAACAGCTCTATCTCGCCTGCTCGATCATGCACATCAGGTTGCTTGATCATCTGATCATTGGTGATGGACACTTCAGTTTTGCCGATGCGGGCATCATCGCTCAGATCGCTTCATGGTGCAGTTCGATTACCGGTTCGTCGGGGACATGAGCTGCCTCTATCTGCATATCCCCTTCTGCCGGGTCAAGTGTTCTTACTGCTCCTTCAATTCCCAGGCGGGCCTCGAGTCGCTGCACCCCAGGTACCGACAGGCGCTGATCGCTGAAATAGTCTCGGGCCGGGACAATCTTGAACCGCTCGAGACGCTGTTCCTGGGCGGCGGCACCCCGACGGTGCTGGGCGTCGAAGACCTGAGTGCAATACTCGACACCTGCGCTGACAAGTATGGCTTAACTGAGGGAGCGGAGATCAGCATCGAGGCCAATCCGGAAAGCGTCGACTACCATATTTTGAGTGTTCTTCGAGAGGCGGGCTTCAATCGGCTGTCCATCGGTATCCAGAGCCTGAACAATGATGAATTGAAAAAGCTTGGCCGGCTCCACGATGGCGCTGTGGCGACAATGGCAGTCAAAGACGCCCGCCGGGCCGGCTTCGACAATCTGAGCCTCGATCTGATGTATGGCCTGCCCGGGCAGACTACCCACAGCTGGCGTGAGACGCTGCAGGGCGCCCTGGAACTGGGGCCCCGCCATTGTTCCGCCTATCAGCTCACCGTCGAAGAGGGGACACCGTTTCACCAAATGGCGGTGCAAGGGGCCCTGAGTATACCAGCAGAAGAAGCAGTGCTTGAGATGGATGAGATAACCCGCGATTTGTGCAGAGAGGCGGGTTTGCACCAGTACGAGATTGCCAATTTCGCGCAGCCCGGCTACGAGTGCAGACACAATCTCAATTACTGGCACAATGGTGACTACCTCGGCTGCGGCGCCGGTGCGGTAAGCTATGTGGGTGGAATGCGTGAGCGGAGGGTGGCTGCGCCGTTGAGCTATTGCGAGGCCGTAGAGCACGGGGGTGAACTGATCGTCGAACGAGAAGCGCTGTCATCTGTCGATTCCTTCAAAGAGACGGTGGTGATGGGCCTGCGTCTTCTTGCCGGGATTAGTGGGCGCCAGCTGCAGGAACGCTATGGTCTCGATCTCTCTGAGGTTTACGGCTCCACCTTGGAAAATCTCATCGACCGCGGTCTGATCATCTATGACGGTACACGATTGGCCCTGACCGGAACGGGCAGACGATTTGCCAATCAGGTGATGGCAGAACTGGTCTAATTTCCATCCGTAAACAGATAATTTTGTCCAATCTCTTCGTTGTGCTCAAAATTTTATCCTCGACATATCAGATATATGCCTGCGGTAAAATTTCTCGAGCGCCTCGATACTGAATCAAAATGACTCGTTTCCTTATGAAAACTCACTTAACTTAAGGTTTCTTTTCAGCGGGATGCTCTGGAGCGGGAAGCTTCGACCGCCGAGAAATTCAGGGCCGCGTGCACGGTGAACAGCGGAAAGATGAAGGCGAGCAGAAACACGTTTAGCAGCGGGACCATCGAAACGGCGGCCGGGATCAGGCCGAGTCGCAGGGTGTGACCACTGTAGTGCCTGAGCCACTGCAGTTTTTTTCCGAGTCGCCAGCGCCTGCGTGAAGCCGGATAGTCGACGAACATCAAAGCGGAATAATAGGTGTAGATCAGAAAAACGGCTATCTGCCCGATGATTGGAACAAACCCCACGGCCAGGGCGACAACGGTCACCAGGATGCCGAACAGGGCGATCTTTAAGCCCTCGAACAGGTCTTTGGCGATGCCGGCCAGGGTGAACCCGTCGTCGTCCTGAAATTCCTTGCCCCAGAATATCTTCTCAGCGCTGTTGCTTAAAAAGCTGTAAAATGGTGTGGTGAGCGTATAGGCCAGCAGGAAGGCGAGAAAGAAGGCGATGGTTCTGGTAACCAGCACGTAGAGGTATTTGGCCACCAGCCAGCCGCTGTATTTGATCCATCCCCACCAGCTTGAATGGGCCGGCCCATCGCCGAAAAATGAGGCGGTGTAGTGATCGATGATGCCGGTGGTGAGAAGAAATCCTGTCCAGGTCAGCGCCACGGTGAGAGCGATCAGGACGATTGACCAGCCTAGCAGCTGCTTTCTGCCCAGGAGAAAAGTGATCGAGGTTGACAGGGGAATCGTCGGGACTGCCGGGGCCTGGGATTGCTCGCGCGCCATGGGGTGAAATAGAACCAGTTAGGATTATAAGGAAAATTCTTAACAAGCATGAGTGCAGTTGTTACTGTTGCTTAAGGTTCCCTTAAGATAGGCACGGAGTCATGCAAGTAAAGGGACATGAGGTAACACAATAGTATGGCGGCAAGAAAAAACAAGAACACCATAGAATTCAGTTGCGCGGAATGCGGCTTCATCAGCGCCAAGTGGCTGGGCCGCTGCCCTGAGTGCGGACAGTGGGACAGCCTGGTCGAGCGTCGCGCACCGACGTCAGGGGTGTCGAAGCCGGTGAAATTCGCTGCCCCGCGCCCATTGAGCAGAGCGGCGGAGCAGCACCTGGCCCGAGCCGTCACCGGCATCGAGGAACTCGACCGGGTCCTCGGCGGCGGCATCGTCCCGGGTGCGGTTATATTGATTGGCGGCGACCCGGGCATCGGCAAATCGACCCTGCTGCTGCACATGCTTTCTTCACTTGCCGTCCAGGGCTCCAAGGTGCTTTATGTGACGGGAGAAGAGTCCGCCCATCAGATAGGCATCAGGGCCGAGCGGCTGGCAGCTCTCCACGATAATCACTATCTGGCCACAGAGAGTTCGGTTGAAGCCATTCTGGCCATGGCCAGGGAGATGAAACCGGCACTGCTGGCCGTTGACTCCATCCAGACCCTGACCTCAGCCGAGCACCCCTCTGCCGCCGGTTCGATTACCCAGGTCAGGGAATCGGCCGCCCGTCTCGTGGAACTGGCCAAACAGGAAGATATCCCGGTGGTTCTGGTCGGCCACGTGACCAAGGAGGGAACCCTGGCCGGTCCGCGGATCCTCGAGCACATGGTCGATACGGTCCTCTATTTCGAGGGGGACCGCAACCATGTCTTCAGAATCTTGAGAACGGTAAAAAACCGCTTCGGTTCGACCAACGAAATCGGCGTGTTTGAGATGAAAGAGGAGGGTCTGGTGCAGGTGACCAACCCTTCGGAGATTTTTCTCGCCGAGAGACCCCTCGATGTTGCCGGCTCGGTGGTGCTGGCCTCGATGGAGGGGACTCGACCGATCCTGGTCGAGGTGCAGGCGCTGGTCAGTCCGACCAATCTCGGCACCGCCAGGAGGACGGCAATCGGCGCCGATCCCCAGCGTCTGTCGCTGCTCTGCGCCATACTCGAGAAGAAGGCCGGTATGGATCTCTATGGGCATGATATATTCCTCAATATTGCCGGTGGGATTCGCATCGACGAGCCTGCTCTGGATCTCGGCGTAATCTGTGCCTTGAGTTCATCGCTGCTCGACAAACCGGTACCGCCAGATACGGCCGTATGCGGTGAGGTAGGGCTGGCAGGGGAGATACGTGCGGTTGCCAACATCGAACTCAGAATCAGGGAAGCGGAGCGGCTCGGCTTCTCTCGCATCATAGTACCCAAGACTAATTTCGACCGGATCAAAGCCCGCACCCGGATAGCCAGGGTTGGCGTTGCCTCGGTGCACGAGTTCATGGAAATATTGTCGTAATCTACGGCCGGAAACCTGATTAGCAAGGGGGTAGACACATGGATTTCAAGGACCTGATCGTCAAAAGCTGGCAGAACACCCTGAACCATATCGGGCCGTTGCTGCTGATCACTTTGGTTCAGGGCGTGTTGATATTTGTTTCTTTTACTATATTAACACCGGTAACGACCGCCGGCTATGTAAACTCCCTGATGCAGGTGGTCAGGGATGACCGTAAACCCGAGGTTGGTGATCTGTTCTCCCAGATGCATCTGTTTTTTCCCCTTTTGCTATTTTGGTTTTTAATCGCAGTGGTCGCCATTATTGGCTTCTTACTACTTCTGCTTCCCGGTTTGGCTGTGCTTGCCTTCATTGCCTTTGCCGCGTTTTACCTGCTGCCCTACATGGTCGATCAAAAACTGGGGCTCTTCGACGCCCTGAAGGCATCCTGGCAGGCGGCACTAAAAGAGCCTGTAAGCGAACACATCGTCGTGGTGATCATCTACGTGGCCATCATGTCGCTGGGGTCTTCGCTCTGGTTCGCCTTTCTGATTACTCAGCCGATGGCCACCTTTATCATGATTGAAGCCTATAATAAACGGGTAATGGGTAACCAGGAGGCAGAGCAGGGTGGACGGGATGAGCCTGAGCTTCCACCTGACCCTGAAGACAAAGGCGAAGACAAGGCTGCTCAATAATATTTCCGCAGCGAGGGAGGGAACCATGGACAACCACCACCCTGTCTCTTATACACATCTCCGAGCCCACGAGACTTAATA
>JARFQM010000371.1 GCA_029287755.1 Desulfofustis sp.
CGTTGTACTCATCGTCGGCAGCGTCAGATGTGTATAAGAGACAGAGGTTGGACAGAGCAAAGTCTATCACCCTGGCGAAGCCGCCGTAGGGCACAGCCGCTTTGGGTCGATAATAGGTGAGCACATTGAGCTCATCTGCCCTGCCCCCGGCCAGAATCATCGCAAGTGTCGTCGGTTTCAACATCGCCTCTCTCCCAACAGTATGGTTCACCCCGGCCCAATGGCCCGATGAAGAAAAAAATCAGTGCGAGTGCAGGCAGCGGCGCAGAACAGCGGTCTATTTCATATGGCGCGAGGTCAGACGCTTAAGAGTCTGGGTATTAATGTCATATTCGGTCAATTCCAACGCTTTGAGCGGTATCTCTGCCCGGGCCGCACCTTTGTGCCCACCGGCTGGCCCCAGATGGCCAAATACCCGGGAGGCCAGCTTCCCCGCGCTTTTACGATACCCATCACAGCGGAAGATGACAACCAGTTTGTCGTGGTAGATGCCGGAAACCAGCACCCAATCAATGTCGGAGACATGATTGAGAAAATCGGCGATGATCACCAGCACGTCGGGGCTGCGGACCCGGCCGATGTGCGTGTAAAATCGGCCCTTTGAATACTGCAGTTCGTTGAGTGCGGCGCTGAAGTATTTGAGTTCTGATCGGCGCAGGTCTGTGAGTTCGAACTTTCTGACCAGGTTGCGGTTGGCGATATCGAAAAGATACCGGAATGAAATGCCGTCCGCCAGCCGCGACTCTTTTTCGAAATCCCCGGTATCGACCTTGATGCCGTAGAAAAGCGCGGTCGCCAGGGCAACCGAGGGTTTCATATTGGCCGCCCGCAGATATTCCACCAGCATTGAGGATGCAGCGCCGTAATCGGGTCTGATGTCCACATAGGCGGCGTCCCATTCCTGGCTGATCGGATGGTGATCTATGATCGCATCGAACGAGATTTTCTCGAAGGCAGGCAGATGGTCGGGTTGGGAATCGACAATGATATTTTTGCTGAAATCGGAAATTTTGACCGAGTTGAGCTTCTCCAGAGGTATTCTCAACCGTTCGATCATGGCCAGATTGTTGAGGCGGGTGACCTCGTTGGGGTGAGCAATGGCGATGTACTTTACCCGGTATCTGAGCAGACGTTTGACCGCCATCGCACAGGCAAGGGAATCGGGGTCGGCGTTGATGCAGACCAGAACGGTGTCTTCTTTGTGAAATACGCTCCAGAACTCTTCCAGCCGTATTTTGGCAGATTTTCTATATGACTGCTCACAGAGATTAATACCGTTTGCCTTTCGTTTTCTCGCCATTAATGGTAACCGCGACAATCTATCCGGAGCGGGCGGCTCGCCATAGTGATGGCGCCGCATACAGCCTACCGTCCTTGTGGTGATGCAGAATTAGCACATACCGCAGGCAGCTGGTGAACAAAACAGCTGCGCAGAGCTTCATCTGGGTCTTAGATTGTCAGCCACCTCCGGTTGAGTTTAGTCCCGCATTGCTCCGGACTCCGCACGAGACAGAAAGGCTGCCTGGCGCAGATATCTCCGGATTGCCAGACAGCCGAACGAGATCGCAGTATAACACAGGTTTGACTTAAAGTTCAAGCCGGGCAAACCGTGCTAACACGCTATAATTACATTGATTGTCTGGTCAACAAAAAATATGGGTGGCCATTTGCCCGGATAATCTCTGTCCCATCACCTTAGAATCAGAAGGATTATCCAGCCAGTTCAAGCCCTTAATCTTGACTGATTCAGATGGTAATGGTAGGTAAGTTGACTCAACCTCTGTTGATTCTATCTTTGGTTTACGACAACTATGATCAAAATCCTCGCGGTGGCGCTTGGCGGAGCAATTGGCTCAACGGGCAGATATCTTACCTCGCTGGCGGTCGAATCGGTATCCGCCTCCAAATTCCCTTATGAGACGCTGGCGGCCAATCTGATTGGCTGTTTTTTGATAGGATTGCTCTGGGGATACTTCGAGAGGCTGACAATCAGCAACGAATTCAGACTCTTTCTCTTCACCGGAGTCCTGGGCGGCTACACAACTTTTTCAACATTCGCCAGGGAGAACATACAATTTTTCAAGGCCGGCGAACCATTGTCTGCGCTGAGCTACATTCTGCTCAGCAACCTCATCGGACTCACCCTGGTGGCCGCGGGATTTTGGATTTCCTCCTTTGTGGTCAACTCCAGTTGATGTTCTGATCTTCCATGCAGCTCCTGACCCGCTATCTGCTGTCCCAGTTCATCCGATATTTTCTAACTCTGAACATCGGCTTCGCCTCACTCTACCTGCTCATCGATTTTTTTGAAAAGTTCGACGAATTTTCCGAGGCGGGCAAACCGATGTCGCTGATCATCAGTTTTTTCATGCTCAATCTTCCCTATGTGGTTGATCAGCTGAGTCCGGTTCTGATTCTTCTCTCCGGGGTCATCACCCTCGGCATTCTCAACAACAACAACGAGCTGCTTGCTCTGAAGGCAACGGGAATACCGCTGCGCAAAATAATCAGACCCATTCTCCTCGGCTCTGTGGCCGCCACCGTCCTGTTCATAGCAGCGGCCCAGTTGCTGCTTCCCAAAACCATTGCTTATACCAACGACATCTGGTACGAGCAGGTGCGGGGCAAGGTGCCTCTGGGAATATTTAGAAACGGCAGATACTATTTCAAGGGAAGCGAAGGATTCTACTCGTTCCAATGGCCCAACAAGGAGAAAATGATCTTTAAGGATTTTTCCTATTCAACCTGGGACGAAAACTATAATATCAGGTCGCTTGCCAGCGCTGAATTTGCCGATTGGGTCCCACCGCTCTGGGTGCTCAAGAAGGGCCAGATCATCGAGCGGGACGGAAGCGGATCCTTTGTCTCCAAACCCTTCAGAATATTTACCCAGCGCCTGCCTGAATCACCGGATGATTTTCTGGTTCCGGAATATGAGTCGGCGGAGATGTCTCTGACCCGTTTATTCGCTGATATCGGTGAGCAGGATCTTCTGGCGGAGAAGGTCAAGGCCAGATCCGAATTCTATGGACGCGTATCCTACCTGCTGCTCGGCATACCACTGCTGCTGCTGGGGCTGCCGATTCTGATTCTGTCCTACCAGAAGTGGGGGCGCGACCTATCCATCGCCATTCCGGTGAGCTGTTTCATAGCATTCGTTGCCTGGGGCGTGTGGGGGGCTTTGCAGTCACTGGCAAAGGCCGGTTATATATTTGTGCTGCCGTCGGCCTTTATCGTGCACCTCGTGTTTTCCTTACTCGGCCTTTACCTTTTGAAGAAGCAGGATTTGTAATCGGGTATATCCGCAATGAATCTAATTTTAAGAGACGAAGGGGTCGTCTGGAGCGGAGAATTTGTCAGTTATCGTCAATCGCTACCGCCTGTTCTGGAAGCCTCGGGTCTTGCCGATGAGCTGGCCGGGCACCAGACGGTAGTGATCAAGCCCAACCTGGTGGAGGCGCTGGAGCCACCGATCACCACCCACGTGGACATGGTGGAAGCACTGGTTGATTTCATTCTGCTGCACAATTCCGAGATCCGGGTAATTGTCGGCGAGGGAACCGGAGCACTTGAATACGACACTTTCCATTGTTTTGATCAGCTGGGCTACATGAAGCTGCAGAACAAGGACCGGGTCCAGCTCCTCGATCTTAACATCGAACCCTGCCGCCGTCTCACCAACGACGACTGCAAGCGCTGGCCGGAGCTCTATCTGCCGGAGCTGCTGTTTGACTGTTTCCTGATTTCGGTGCCGGTACTCAAGGCCCATTCCCTGTGCCGCGTCACTCTGACCATGAAAAACATGATGGGGTGCGCGCCCCCGGCCCACTATCAGCAGGGCGGGGCCTGGGGCAAATCGTCATTTCACTCGCGACTGGACGAGGCGATCTTCGACCTGAACCGCTACCGGACACCTGAGTTCACCGTGACTGACGCAGCCGTGGGCATGGCGAAAGCCCATCTGTGGGGGCCGACCTGCAGCCCTCCGGTCAAAAAAGTCTTCGCCACGTACGATCCGGTGGCGGCCGATACCTATGGCACTTCGCTGCTCAGCAGATCGTGGAAGGATATCGGCCATATCTGGATGGCCAACGGCGTTCTCGGGCAGGCCGAGCCGCTCGACGTACGGGAACCTGCGGTCGCCTAGAACTGCTTACTCGCTCTTCTTCTCCTCGCTCATTTCCTCGGCAGCAGCATCGGCAGGTGCCACCTCAGCCGGCGGTTCCTCAATGGAGAGCAGCTCGATCTCGAAATTGAGCACCGAATTGGGTTCGATTACCGGCGGAGCTCCCGCCTCTCCATAGGCGAGATTGGTGGGTATGGTGACCCGATACTTGGAGCCAACCGGCATGAGGAGCAGCGCCTCGGTCCACCCCGGGATTACCTGGCCCACCGGAAACGTCACTGGTTCGCCGCGTTTAATCGAGCTGTCAAATTCGGTGCCGTCGATCAAGGTGCCCACATAGTCGACCTTCACCGTATCCTCGACGCCGGGCTTTTCGCCTTCCCCTGCCACCAGCACTTCATACTGAAGGCCGCTGTCGGTGGTCACCACACCCTCTTTTTTCTTGTTCTCATCGAGATAGGCCTGGCCGGCAGCAGTGTTTTTCTGCTTTATCTCCTCCAGTTTGGCTTCCTGTTCGGCCTGGAGGGCGGCAGCAAACTCTTCCTGGGCGCTGGTCATTTCTTCCTGACTGAGTCTCGGCTCGGCCCCCGAGAAGCCGTCATCGATTCCCTGTTTGAGCAGTTCATAGTCGATCTTGCCCTTCATGTTAGTCAGGTATTTACCCAGATCGAGGCCGATGGAGTAGCTCACTTTATCCTTGTTGCTCTCAAGCGGCCTGTCCGCTGCGGAATCTGCACCGAACACCGTGAACGGCAGGGTAAACAGGCCGAATAGAATGGCTGCAATTATGTGTTTCATTATTTCTCCTTGTCTTGGTCGATGATTCGTCCCTGAACGAGATGCGCCTCAGGAAGTCATCTGTTTTAAATTATGAGGTTATACATTGCTGGCCCAAAATGAGCCAGGAAATAATTGCCAGAAACTTGTTATGAACCTCAGAGCACCACAATGGTCACTCCCGGGTTGGAAAAATCCGAGGCAAAGTCGCGTTCCAGGTGTGGAAAGCGCCGCAGCAGCGCTTTGCCAGGGCCGGTCCTTTTCCTGAACTCCTCGCCAGCTATGATCTGCTTTATTTCTTTCCGCCTGCTCAGGTGGTCGAGCACTTTCCTGCATTCAGTGCGTATCCTGCCGCCTTTGCCCGAAGAACCGTAGCCGTGAATCAGGGTAACAACTTTGACACGATCTGCTCTGGCTCGCAAAAGTTCGCTCTCCATTTTTTTCAGCGCCGTTTCAACCAGGGGACGACCATGCTCGATGTTGACGATTCGATGGCCAATGGCAGCCGGGGAATCGGCGGCCGCACCCTCTTGCGGGGCACCGCAGAATCCGCAGACGCTGTCATTCAGACCCGTTTCATTGCCGCACACGTGACACACTGACATGATCTCCAATTCCTCCAGTGAAGATCAATGCCGCCGGACTGAAATGACCGCTTCCATGTGGCGCAGATGCTGAAGAACCTGCTGGAGATGTTCCAGGTCGCGCACTTCAAGAGCGATGCTGAATTCAGCTCGATCCTCCGGGGTCACATGAGCCGAAATTTCCACAATGGTTGCCATATCGGCACCGATGGCGGAACTGATGTCGGCGAAGATACCCCTGCGGTTTTCCGCCGTCACCTGTAATTCCGCCCTGTAGCTTTGATGCTCCAGGTTGTTCCAATAGACCTCGATCCAGCGTTGCGGGTCTGAACTGAGCAGATTGACGCAATTTGACTTGTGCACGGACACGCCGCTGCCGGTGGTGATGAATCCGACAATCGGGTCTCCCGGAACCGGATTACAGCACTGACTGACCTTGGCCAGCATGTCGTCTATGCCGTCTATACTGATGGCCGAGCCGCTGCGCTCGGTGCCCGAGCGCACCTGCGAAGCCATCATTTCGGCAATCTGCTCGGGAGTCAGTTCCGAGGGCGCCGGTTCCTTATCCTTGCGCATCTCTGGCGGATCAAGGGCCTTTACCAGATTTTCTATGGTGATTGCCCCACTGCCCACCTTGACCAGCATGTCATCGAGGGAATTGCAGCGCAGCGACTTGAGCAGCAGCTTTATATGGCCGCTCTTGACCAGCCGCTTCAGAGTCATCTCATGCTTTTTCAGTTCCCGCTCACAGATCTCGCGGCCCAGCGCAAATGCTTTGTCGCGCTCCTCCCGGCGGAACCAGGACCTGATTCTCGCCCTGGCCCTGCTGGTCTTGACCAGATCAAGCCAGCCCCTTCGGGGACGCTGATTGGGCGAAGTGATGATCTCGACGATATCACCGTTCTGCAGTTCGTATTTCAGCGGCACGAGCCGGCCGTTCACTTTGGCGCCCGTGCAGCGATTGCCCACCTCGGTGTGGATCGCATAGGCGAAGTCGATGGGACAGCTCTTGGCCGGCAGTTCCTTGACTTCACCGTTGGGGGTCAGCGCATACACCTCCGGATCGTGCAGCTCTCCGCGAAAACTCTCGAGAAACTCGCGGGAATCTTCCACATCCTGAAGCGAGTTCACCAGACTCTTCAGGTCCCTGAACAGCCTGGCATCCTTATCGTTGACCTTCTGTCCTTCTTTGTAGGCCCAGTGAGCCGCAACCCCTTCCTGGGCAACCCTGTCCATCTCCTCGGTACGGATCTGGATCTCGATGAAGTGCTCCCGAGGACCAACCACCGTGGTGTGCATCGACTGGTAATTGTTGGCCTTGGGGACTGAGATGAAATCCTTTATGCGGCCGGGTACCGGTGACCAGTTGGCATGGATGATGCCCAGAGCTTCGTAGCACTCTTTAAGCTCGCTGACGATAACCCTGAAGGCGACCTTGTCGTAGACCCTCTCGAGCGGGATATTCTGGGCGATCAGTTTCTTGTATATCGAATAGAGGTGCTTGGGCCGCCCCAGAATCCGTGTGGGATACACATTTCCCTGCCTCAGCGTGTCATAGAGAATGGAAATCATCTCGTCAACATAGCTCTGGCGCTCGGTGAGCGAACTTTCAAGCCGCAGGTTCAGGTCATCATACTCGGCTGGATAGAGATATCTGAAGGCGTAATCTTCGAGCTGACGCTTGAGCCAGTCGATACCCAGCCGGCTGGCCAGCGGGGCATGGAGATCCATGGTTTCCCTGGCTATTTCGACCTGCCGCTGACGATCGACCAGATCAAGGATCAGCATATCCTGAAGCCGGTCGATCAGTCGCACCAGCAGGACCCTGATGTCCTTGGCCATGGCCAGCAGCATTTTTCTGATATTTTCCGCCTGGCTGGCAAGCCTGTTATTGTACTGCACGCTGGTAATCTTGGTGGTTCCACTGACGATGTAGGCCACATCCCGCCCGAATTTCTCCTCCAGCTCCTCGTAACGAACACCGTTTTTCAGGGAGCCGTGCAGCAGACCGGCGATGATAGTATCCAGATCGAGATGCATGGAGGCGAGGGTCGAGGCCACTTCGAGCGCATGGATCAGGTACGGCTCCCCGGAGAAATGCTTGCCGCCGCGATGAACGCCGACAGCCAGTTCCCAGGCCTCATCGATGGGCCTCAGGTCCACATCGTGCAGATAGTTGGCGGCCAGCATTTTCAAGCCATCCGGATTTACGGCAGAAATCTGTTCCATAACTACATTCACCGATTTACCGGTCCTTCAGTTGGCGAGCTTCGCCGAAATATGGGAGACGATGTCATCAATCCCTATGTCCTCAGATGTGCCGTCCTGCCGACAACGAATTTCAACCATCGCCATTTCCTTGAACCGTTTTCCGACTGTGATCCGAAAGGGAAAACCAAGCAAATCGGCATCCTTGAATTTTATGCCGGGCCGCTCGTCCCGGTCGTCGATAAAGGTATCGATTCCAGCCTCGCTGAGCTGCTCATAGATCCGTTCTGCAGCCGCGCTGACCTCGGGATCGTTGAGTCCCAGATTGAGCACCGTCACCTGATAGGGAGCCAGAGGCACGGGAAAAATGATGCCGTTGTCATCATGGTTCTGCTCGATGGCCGCAGCCACGACCCGGCTGACGCCGATGCCGTAACAGCCCATTACCAGTGGCCGTTCGTTGCCGTCGCGATCCTGGTAGTAGGCGTTCATCGACTCCGAATAGGAGGTGCCCAGTTTGAAGATATGCCCCACCTCTATGCCTTCCACCAACCGTATTGCGCTGCCGCAGGAAGGGCATGGGTCGTCCTTGGTGAGCTGCCTGAAATCGGCCACCGCCGTTACCTCGAAATCCCTTCCGAAGTTGACGTTCTGCAGGTGATAGTTCTTTTCGTTGGCCCCCACCGTCAGGTTCACCATGGCGGGTACCTCCTGATCGGCGAGCAGCCGGATTTTAGAGTTGATGGGCCCCAGGTAACCGCTGGGTACGCCGGTGGCATCGAAAATTTCCTTGTCGTCAGCAGGCCTGATGTCGGCGGCGCCCAGATAATTCTTGAGCTTCACCTCCTCCAGCTCGCGGTCGCCGCGTAGCAGGACCGCCACCGGCTCGCCGTCGGCCAGCAATACCAAGGTTTTTACCAGCTGATCAGGGCCGATCCCGAGGAATTCGCAGACGCTCTGCACTTTGCGCTTGCCGGGGGTTTCAACTTTGACCATCTCCCGCTGCTCGAAGCCAGCCGGGCGATCACGCATCTTAACTTCTGCCTTCTCGAGATTGGCCGCCCAATTACACTCGTTGCAGACGGCAATGGTGTCCTCACCGGTATCGGCAAGCACCATGAATTCGTGTGAGAAACTCCCGCCTATGGCGCCTGAGTCAGCCTCCACACAGCGGAACTCGAGACCGCAGCGCTCGAAAATACGGTTATAGGCGTCATACATCTTGCGGTACGACACCTCGGCAGCCTCGTCGTCGACATCAAAGGAATAGGCGTCCTTCATGATGAATTCACGTCCCCTCATCAGGCCAAAGCGGGGCCGAATCTCGTCTCGAAACTTGGTCTGGATCTGGTAGAGGTTCACCGGCAGGTCCCGGTAAGAGTGCATCTCCTTGCGGGCAATATCGGTGATGACCTCTTCGTGGGTGGGACCGAGACAGGATTCCCGTTCATGGCGATCCTTGAAACGCAGCAGTTCGGGCCCGTATTTCTCATAGCGCCCCGACTCCTTCCAGAGGTCGGCGGGCTGCACCATGGGCATGGACAATTCCTGGGCGCCAGCCCGGTTCATCTCTTCCCGGACGATGTTCTCAACCCTTCTGATCGCCGCCAGGCCATAGGGCAGATAGGTATAGATACCGGAGGTCAGCTTCTTGATGAAGCCGGCCCGCAGCATCAATTGATGACTGATGACCTCGGCTTCGGACGGCACCTCCTTCATGGTTGGAATCAATACTTGTGAGTATCGCATATTTTCCTTTCAAGCGGACTGCTTGTTCTGATCCTGATCCTGGTCTTTGAGACGTTCGGCCTCCATCGTTTTCAGCTCGTCCATGAAGACAGCCAGCAGTTCATTTTCAGGAACCCGTTTGACGATCTCGCCCTTTTTAAAAATAATGCCTTTACCACGGCCGCCGGCCACCCCTATGTCGGCTTCTCGAGCCTCACCCGGTCCATTGACCACGCAGCCCATGACTGCGACCTTGAGCGGCGACTTCATCGTCTGGATGTAGTCCTCCACTTCCCGGGCCAGACCGAACAGATCTATCCCGGTACGACCGCAGGTCGGACAGGAGATGAGCTCCGGCCCTCGCTCGCGGATTTTCAACGAACGCAACAGTTCATAGGCCACCCGTACTTCCTCGACGGGATCCCTGGTCAAAGAGATCCGCAACGTATCGCCAATCCCCTCGCTGAGCAGAATCCCCAGGGCAACGCTGGATTTGACCGTACCGCCTATCAATCCACCGGCTTCGGTTACCCCTAGATGCAGCGGATAATCAAGCGTCTCCGAGAGTGCACGATAGGCGTTTATGGTGGTGAGCACATCGGCCGATTTTATCGATACCTTCATCTCATGGTACCCGAAGCCCTCTACCAGTTGGACATTTCTCACGGCACTTTCGATGAGGGCCTGGGGATTGTCGGCGGTCGGGTATCCGTGGCGTTCAAGCAGATCCTTCTCGATGGAGCCGCTGTTGACTCCAACCCGAATCGGCACCTGGTGCTGTGCGGCCGCATCGACAACCTGCTGCAGGTTATCGGGACCGCCGAGATTACCCGGGTTTATCCTGATCCCCTGGGCGCCATGCTCCATTGCTGCCACCGCCAGCCGCCAGTCGAAATGGATATCGGCTATCAGAGGAATGGCAATCGCCTCGCGGATCACCCGAAGTGACCGGGCGGCCTCAAGATCGGGAACCGCGACCCTGATGATCTCGCAGCCAGCGGCTTCAAGCCGATGGATCTGCTCTGCCGTCTTCTCGGTATCGGCGGTATCGGTATTGGTCATCGACTGGACGCTTATGGGCGCCCCACCGCCGATAAGAAGATCGCCGAGTCGAATCTGTCTCGTTGTGCGCCTGATGATCATCTTTTTCTATCCTGACTTGAGCGGACTTACCAGGCTTAGTTGCGCATCCGATGAGCGGACATATTCAGGCGTGGCCCGATCGAGATCAAGATAGTTACCCGCATCCTGGGTACTCGAGGCCAAAAACCCGATATTGACCGCCGAGGGTGTACTGATCCAGGGCAGCAGTTCCGCCGTATCACCAAGAAGCTGGCTAAATAAGTCATTATAAACACACACGCCGTCACCCGCCATCGTCACTGGTTCGTTAATCAGCCTTACAAGCTCTTCCGGTGCCATCAC
>JARFQM010000424.1 GCA_029287755.1 Desulfofustis sp.
AGATGTGTATAAGAGACAGTCACGCTGGTTCTCAAGGTGGAAACTGCGATGGCATTCATGGTGGCACTTTATTGTTCGGCGAGGATGGGAGCCGGAATACCGGCCATCCTGGTTAATATACCAGGAACTGCTGGTGCTGCTGCAACGCCGTTCGACGGCTATCCGATGAGCCAGAAGGGTCTTGCCCAGCGTGCTTTGACACTGAGCTTCGTGGCTTCGGCCGTAGGCGGCCTGATCGCCTCCATCTTTTCCATTTTCGCCCTGCCGCTTCTCTCCCGGGTCGGATATTACTTTCACAGCGTCGAGATGGTGGTCGTTATGTTATTCGGTCTGACCCTCATCGCGGTCGTGTCAACGGGCAACACCCTGAAAGGCCTGATCGCCGGCGTGTTCGGCCTGCTGGTGGGCGCTATCGGTCCGGACCACATTTACTCTGCGCCCCGCGCGACCTTCGGTTTTCTTGAACTGTATGACGGGGTCCCTGTCGAGGCCGCACTCATCGGCATCTTCGCCATTTCCGAAGCCCTGCTGATGACAGAAGTGAAGTCGATCGTGACCGATGTCGGCAAGGTCCATATGGCGACACAGACCCGCTGGGCGGAGACAATCATAGGCGTTCGCATGGCTTTCAAGCGCTGGTGGCACATCGTCTGGACCAGTTTTATTGGTCTCGGTGTCGGAGTGGTCCCCGGAGCCGGGGCACCAATTGCCGCGTTCGTGGCCTATCAGCAGTCCCGTCTGTTTTCCAAGACACCAGAGAAATACGGAACCGGTCATCCGGAAGGCATTCTGGCGCCCGAAGCTGCCAACAACGGGGTGACGTCAGGCAGCCTCATTCCGTTGCTGACTCTGGGTGTTCCGGGTGGTTCAACGGCCGCGATTATGCTCATTGTCATTCAGTACCATGGTATCACCCTGGGACCGAGGATTTTTCTCGACCGTCCCGAGTTCCCCTATGGGGTGCTGATGGCAATGGTTGTTACCTACCTGTTCATGGTCGGCACCATCTTACCTTTGGCCAGGTACATGTCCCGAGTGACGCTGATTCCGACCCAATTTCTCGCCCCGGCCATCATCTCGTTTACCCTGGTCGGGGCCTTCGCACCCCGCATGTACATGTTCGATATGGGGCTGGCCCTGGTTTTCGGCGTCATCGGCTATATCGCTCGCAAGACCGGCTACCAGGTATCAGCCATCCTCATCGGTGTTATTCTTGGACCCTATATAGAACAGTACTTCATGCGGGCGCTGCGCATCGCCGAAGGGAACCCGATGGTGCTCTTCTCGTCGAGGATCGGCAACATTTTGTGGGTGTTTCTGCTACTGTCTCTGATCGCACCGCCATTGCTCGGCTGGTACAAAAAGCGCAAGGCAGACCGGGCCTTGCAATAAGCGACAAAGAAGAGAGAGTGTAAGCACCATCGGGAGAATGAAATTAGACTAATTTTCTGAAGTATAGAGGATCAAATGAGCGATCGCACCGCAATCAACGGACCCGTATCGTCAAATGTAACACGTCTCTCACGCCTGGACATCCCAGGTGGCGGACAGATCGAAGTACAGGGGAACTACGCCTATATCGGTCATATGTCACCGCCGCACGGAACATCGATAGTTGATGTATCGGACCCCAGGAAGCCTCGCCGGGTAGCCGCCATCGAGCTGACCGGCAACGACTCGCATACCCACAAAGTAAGGGTATTTGGCGGAGACTATATGATCGTCAACTATGAGCGTCATCGGCGGCACTTTTTCCGAAAGGCGAAACTCCTACCTGAAATTCGCAGTAAGCTGCAGAATGACCATGGCAGGCCACCTGCCGACCGCGAAATTGCCGCCTTACTCGGAGTTGAACCGAAGGATATTCCCCTGCTCATGGAGGCGGAACAGCGAGGCTACAATGAAGGCGGATTCAAGGTATATGATATTTCCGATAAATCGAGACCCCGGGAAATCGCCTACCAAAAGACCGGGTGGTTTGGCGCTCACCGCTTCGATGTTGATGACTCCTACCTCTACCTTTCCACGGAAATGGAAGGATTCAACGGTAACATCCTGGTCATTTACGACCTCGGGAATCCCAGCCAACCGGCAGAGGTTTCCCGCTGGTGGATTCCCGGCCAGGAGATCGCCGAGGGTGAAGCCCCCCTCTGGGTGAATCACCCGGTAAGACTGCACCATGCCATGCGCTTCGAGGATCAATTGTGGGCCGCCTGCTGTGGCGCGGGGTTCCGGGTTGTGGACATAACCGATATCAAAAAGCCGGAAACCATCGGGGCATATGACTATCATCCGCCCGTACCCGACACGACCCACACGGTACTCAGGGTGCCCTTCCCGGTAGCCGGGCGACACCTCGCCGTCGTCATCGATGAACAGCACGCCCATCACAAAGGCCAGCCGCATGCCTTCTTGTGGGTCTTTGATGTCGGCGATATCGGTAACATGAAACCGCTCTCCACGTATCATGTGAGCGAGGCCGATTCGCCCTGGAGCCGGGTACCCGGCAGCAGGTTCGGTGCCCACCAGTTCCAGGAGCACATGGAATCCACCCTGGTGTATGCAGCCTGGTTCAGCGGCGGCCTGCGGGTCGTCGATATAGCCGATCCATTTCTGCCGGAGGAAAGAGGTTTCTTTATCCCTGAACCCGCACGGGGAGCCCCCTCCCCGATGAGCAACGATGTCGATGTTGATGCACGGGGACTGATCTACCTCCTGGATCGGGTCAACGGATTGGATATTCTCGAGCTTGCATGTTGAAGATCAATAAAAAACATAGGCATGGTGCGAAGGTGATCGGCAGGTTGTGCCCTGATTCGGTCATTTGGGAGGCACCAGTCTGCAATTGGATAAACCAATGAAAAAGACGATTACGCTCTCCGCGGCGTTTGGAAATTACGATCGGATACGGGCCCTGGACCTTGATGTGCTGCGAGAAGACGGCATCGAATTGCAGGTTGAACATCTGCCTCCTTCGGAGATTTTCGCTCGGATGTGCCAGGATCAGGAGTTCGATGTATCGGAAATGTCCATGGGTTCGTATTTCTATTTATGCGACCAGCCGGAGAATCCCTTTGTGGCGATGCCCGTTTTCCCGAGCAGGGCGTTTCGTCATTCGATGGTTTATTACCACGCCGGTGCAGGAATCAAGACGCCTGAGGATCTGAATGGGAAACGTATCGCCATACGCGAGTGGGGAATGACCGCGCTGGTCTGGATCGTCGGCATCCTGGGCGACCAGGGTTTTGATTTGCACACGGCAGACTGGCTAGCCGCGAAACGTCCACGCGTCCCCCTGCAGATGCCGGCAGGTACAAGAATCAATTACCTGGAGGACGGACAGACACTGTCGGGTATGCTTGAGGCGGGGGAAGCTGACGCCGTCCTGATTCACCAGGCGCCCGCCTGCTTCACGGCAGGACTGCCGCAGATCAAACGCATGTTTGCCGATTACAAATCCGCCGAGATCGACTACTTCCGGCACACCGGTATTCATCCGATCATGCATTGCGTCGTCATGCGAAAGGATATATACCGCAATGCTCCATGGCTCCTCGGTACCCTTTACAAGGCGCTGCAGAGTGCACGCCGAAAGGTCCTCGATGCCTTGGCGGATACCAAGGCTCTGGCGGTGATGCTCCCGCTGCTGCCGGCCTACATGGCCGAGACGCATGAACTGTTCGGCGAGGATTTCTGGCCCTACGGGATAGAGCCAAACCTAAAAACACTTGAAGCGCTGGCTCGATACACCCACGAACAAGGAATTACGAGACGAGTGTTGACACTAGAAGAGCTTTTCACCGAGAAACTGCCCGGCTAGAGCGCGCAATCACGAGCTGGATTGCCTGCCCGCACTCCGGCCTCTGATGCCTGGCACGCCGATTCCCGACATTGGGCGGAGAACCTCCGTGACTTCCGGCCACGGAAAAAGGACATGGCAGGTATCGCCGCATCCATCGAGGAAGAAAGACTGCTCCACGAGACAAAATCAATCAGGAGATGACAGATGAAGCTGGTAATGTTCCAAGACGAAGGTGACCCCAGACTCGGGTGCCTGGACAACGAAGAGGTTATCGATCTCAACCTGGCCTGTGAGGCGATGCTGGCCTCCCTCAATGACCCGCGGCCCAGAGCGAAGGCGGAATTGCTGGTGCCGCCGGAAACCATTGCGTTTCTGGAAGGCGGTGATGAGTCGAGGCACACAGCTCGGGACTGCCTGCAGTGGCTGGGCGATCAGCAGAAGGAGTCGCTGACTGTGCGGCGGACGCCGGTTGTCAGACCGCGTGCACAAATACGGCTGCTGGCACCGGTCCTCAAACCGGCCAAAATCATATGTGTGGCCCATAACTATCACGACTTCCTGGAAGAGCTCGGCATGCAGCCCCATCCCTGTCTCTTATACACAT
>JARFQM010000038.1 GCA_029287755.1 Desulfofustis sp.
AAAGTCCAGACCGGCAGTCCCGAGAGCCTCAAGTGACATCTGCCAAACTACAGGGCCGTGACCAATGGCAGGGTGAATAGTCGGCCAAAAGTCATGGTATTGAATCGAACTGCGTGTTAGATTGGTGCATCATCTGCTAGAGAAGTGTATACAGCAGCAGAGATAACTTTTCTAAAATGACAGTGCAGGTTTACCACGGTGGTTAAATCTCGAAAAAATTTGGTACTTTAAAGAGAGGTGCAGGTTATGGAGAGATGGGTGTGCATCGTTTGTGGGTATGTCTATGATCCAGAGACAGGTGATCCTGATACTGGGGTGGAGCCCGGCACCGCCTGGGAGGACGTCCCCGATGACTGGCTCTGCCCTATATGCGGCGCCTCAAAAGACGATTTCGAGAAAGAGTAAACAGCGCAAACGAGGCAAGAACACCACCGCTCTGGGCTCTCAGGTGATCTGCACGGACACCCCGTGTTCTTCCACCCCGTTGTTATTGTATCCGAGCTTGTTCCAGCTGGCCTGCATGGGCTGTTTCTCCCCGTTGCTGTCGGTGGCGCGGGCGAGAATCCTGTAACTGCCGGGGCGATCGACCTGCCAGACATACTGCCAGTGACGCCAGGCATATTGTTCGTGCGGGCCGATGAAGTCTGCAGCCTGCCAGGACGATCCTCCATCAGTGGATATCTCCACCTTGTCAATATCTGCCTCACCCGCATAGGCGGCGCCCAAGATCGTCACCCTTCCCGTTTGCAGCTCCGCCTCCGGTTCCGGCTGGGTAATGATTGATTTTATCTCGATATCTGTAACATGCTCCCCTGTTTTGGGATCCTGATCGGGTTGATGGATCCGGTAGACCTGGTCCATGTAAAAGCCTTCATAGGGCTTCTCGAGAAGGGTTATTTTTTCCAGCCACTTGACGCAATTGGCGCCGGTCCACCCAAGCGCCAGGGCACGCAGCGGATGGCCGTGCTTCAGCGGCAGTGGTTCGCCGTTCATTTCGTAGGCCAGCAGGGTCGAGGATAGCGCCTTGCCGAGGGGAATGCTGCGAATAAACTTGATCTGCGCCTTGCCCAGCGGCTTGTCAAAACCTTCGAAGGCAACATGGCTGGCATTTGAGGAGACCACTACCTTTTCCAGCAGGTCCTTGAGCCAGACCCCTCCCCACACCGCGTTTCCCACGCCACCGATGGTCCAGGGATTCCCTGAGGCCTTTTTATCGAGCAGGGATCTGCTGTTGCCCGAGCACTCGAGGGTATTCGCCACAATCGCTTTGGGCATGGACAGGAGATACTCAAAATCCGCGCTAAACGGAGTTTCCACTTCGCCGGAGATGGTCAGGCGCCAGGTGGAAAGATCGATCTCCGTTTCAGGTATCTCCCCCTGATTCCTATCGAAGAAGACCTTGTTTGCCGTGATCCAGGATCGGAGATAGGGGCGTGGGGTCTCGGCATTTCTGGGCCTGGGCGTCATGACTCGCATCAATTCATCCATTTCTTTCCCTCCTGCACTGGCTTATATGAGGTAGCATACCACCAGAAATACATCAAAATGAAAATAATTCATACCGCAAATGCTGTGCAGTGCATAAATGCCTGTATGCATACAACAGTACGTTAGGTAATTATTTCTGACTCGGGTTTACCACTTCTGCTGAAGTACCTGGCTGTAAGACTTATCCCAGGGCGGGAAGGCCGGTACCCAGAAAAACCGGCGCGGTTCAGAAAATTTACTGTCTGTCTCCGCGACACATATTCTGTTTTTTTATTTTTCTCAACTCATTGCTCCCTATGCTGCCGGTATAGATCCGTTAAAATCTGCAGATCAGCCGTCGTATCGACATCCTTGAGTATCAAGGGATCGTCTACGGGCAAGACGAGCGCCTCTGCCCGGCGGGTGCGCAGAAGAGCGCGCAGGCCTCCGTCACCGCTGTGCGCCAGTATCGGGTTGAAGAGTTTCGCGGAGATGAGGGGGGGATGGCCGCATCGCCCCTGATACTGCGGGTGGATTATCGTCCGGGTTGGATCCTCAGCATAGGCCTCAAGCAATTGAATAATCGTTTCCTGCCGAACCAGCGGGATATCGACCGGCAGGAGGAAAAAACCAGCGCAGCTGCCTGCCAGCGCTGTCACCCCGGCCTGAATTGAGGTGAACATACCGGCCCTGTAGTTTTCATTCAGCACGAAACGGGCCTGGCGGGCCCGTAATATCGGAATGAGTTCCTCGGATCGATGGCCGACTACCGTGACGATTTCCCCGATGGCGGGCAGGCAAAACAGGTCCAAGGCATGCTCCAGGATGGATTGGGGACCGATCCGCAGCAACGGTTTGAAACCATCTGTCCGCGAAGAACTGCCCGCGGCCAGGATGAGAGCGCTGATTTCGGGTTCAGCCATGCTGTCTTCGCTGCGCCCGTTGCTGGATAAGTTCAGCGACGACGCTTACTCCAATCTCTGCAGGGGTCTCCGCGTCAATGGAGATACCTATAGGACAGTGTATCTGCTCGAGCGCACTGGCTGAAAATCCCTTTTCGACCAGCTGCCGGAAGATCGTCTCCCGCTTCCTGCGACTGCCTATCATGCCGATATACCCCGCCTTGGTCCGCAATGCTTGGGCCAGCACCTGCCGGTCGAAGTGATGTCCTCTTGTGACGATAACGATGGAGCTGCTCCGGTTTATCATGAACGATCCAAACAGATTTTCGTATCCGGGGCTGACGTGTATTTCATCGGCACCAGGAAACCTCTGTTCATTGGCAAATTCCTCCCGGTCGTCGAAGACAAGGGTCCGGAAACCGACCTGTTGCGCCAGCAGCGCAAGCGCTTTTGAGACATGGCCGCCGCCGATAATATAGACCGGATCGGCTGGCGAGAACGGCTCCACAAGATTCACCACGTCAGCCGATTCCTGCACCGATGATGCGGCTCTCCCGGATGGCTTCAATTCGGCCTCCGTCTCAATCTTCCGCTCGACCCTCCAGCGCCCGTCGTGCGCGGTGATCCGTGCCTTCCAGAGAAAAGAGTGCCCGTTTCTGATCATTTCCACAGCGCTCCGGTAGAGTTCTCTATTGGTGTCGGAAACCGGCACGTGTTCCAGCAGGATCTGTATCCTCCCTCCACAGATGAGGTCCATCCCGCCAGCGTGGTCGGAATCGCTCAGGTCATAGTGGGCGATGAGAGCCCCTTGAGTGCTAAACAGCTGGGTGGCCAACTTGATCACATTCCCTTCCACCGCGCCCCCGCCGATCGTCCCGTAAATGGAGCCGTCGGCCAGGACGATCATCTTCGAACCCGAAGTTCTCGGGGTTGAGCCGTGGTGATCGATAATGGTCGCCACGACCAGGTCCCGGCCTTTTTGCAGTAATTCGTTAATCTCTTCCAATGCCGTATTCATTATACCTCCCGTATGGACAAACTGGATATCTACACGCGCTGCAGCAGACCCACAGGCCGCCGGTCTGCAGGATGAGTTCTGCTCCGTCCTGGATAAGCGTGGAAATCCCCTCGACGGTCAGGGGTATGATTCCCATTGTTTCATATCCTGAGGAAAAAGGAACGGCTGGTCGGGGCTGCACGGCTTAACGCGATATTTGCTTTTCATGTGGGTAATTTAACATAAAAAACAATATGTTACATTTATATTTTATAGTCGAAGGACGTTTTTCTCCGACCGGCACCTAGCAATCTATTGACTCTCTACCGCGCAACACAGCTGTCAGGAACAAGCTGTGGGTAAAACCTGAATCGTACAAGCTGAGGGTGGTTGCTGAAATATTGGCTAACAATCGCTTTGACCAGCCAATTAATTAAACACTGATTTGCCAGAGGGGAGCGACGCCTGCACGAGGTGGATAAATCAGGATGGTGACTATATTTATGGAGCTGCCGTACTCTGCGTGTGAAGCAGATGTTGAGGAGCGCTTGATTTGACGATTAGGGTGCCGCGGTGGTCGACTGCGTAGATGGGGATGAAATCAAACTCAGATGGGTGCACCACATCGTCGGTTATCGATCGAAGTAGCAATTGTTCACCGGTCGAGGTTTCAACCAGCAGAATAGCGTGGGACTCTTTTCGTCCCCCTTCGGTCAGAATGCCGACCAGCAGGTGCATTCTGTCGCGCGGCCACTCGAACCTCTTGAGCACAGATGCTTTTACCAAGGCGATATCTTCACAGTCTCCACCCTCAATCAGCGCAGTTTCGGGGTCGGCCCAGTAATCAGACTTGTGAAAGTGGTGGTAGTCATCGATGTAGTTGATATCCTGGTTGATAAACAGATTCAGTTCTTTAAGGGCACTCACCTCATCGCCAAAGTCAAGCTGAGCAAGCTGTTCTCTCCACTTTACAAGCTTCGGATGGCCGGAAGTGGTCATTTGGTCGGCGTGCAGCCTGGCTCTTTTTGACCAATCAGACAGTCGGGCTTCTATTTCTGCATTATGTATGCGGATTTCTTCATACAACTCCACCACGTTGGCGGTTGCAGGTCGATCCAGCACCACCAATAGGCTTATCAAAAACCAAAATTTCAGCCTAATCATTACCTGCTTTTATCGTCCTGAATCCGTCCTGCCAGGCGAGTGCACGATAACACGGACCGATGCCGTCGCCGCACTGATAAGGGTGAACGGCGAGCAGGATAACCGCCTGCCCGCCAAAATCGATCACCTTCCACTGGTGAGCAAGAAATTCGTATTCCTTGCCGTCGACGACAATCCACAGGTAGGTGCCGCCGGTCCCGCCATACAGGGTCAACGCAGTCGAGCAGGAAAACTGCGCCCCATCCACGAATTCCTCTGGGATGCCGTCGCCTGTTATATCATGGAGGGTAACAGCTTTTTCCGTTGCCTCGAAGCTCCCGTTTTCGAAACCCTTGCACTCCTGTTTCGCTTTTTCGATCAGGTCCCTTGCAATGGCTGAAGGTTCGTCGGCACATGAGATGCCGGGGAATATTGTGAGAACGAAAAGGAGGATCACTACAATATGCATTCGATATTACCTCGTATGGGGGTTGATTGCGGTTGGAGAAAGTAACGACTAATGTCCACAGAACAATGAGCGGCACCATTGACCGCGGCAACGGTGGTTATGGCACCTACGCCCACGATTCCCGGGCCACCAACCATGGCAACCTCGACGGAATAAGTACCATCAGAACCAGTTGCAGTGGTAACCGTTACAAGGCCTCCGCCGCCGCCATTGGGAGTGGCTACAGTATGACCTCCGAAGTGTCCTAATTATCAGCAATTACGATTGATACCCGGCGGTTTTTCATCCGCCCTTCTTCGCTATCGTTGCTCGCCACGGGATCACTTTTACCAAACCAACTCAAGGTGATGCGACTTTTATCGATCCCCATCTTTTCATGGAGATAAGTGCGGGCACTTTCAGCCCGGCGTTGCGAGAGCTGCATGTTGTAGTCTTCTGTTCCGACACTGTCGGTATGTCCGGCCAGTACAACTCGCTTGTCTTTATTCAGGTTCAGAAAAATGGAAAGCTCTATCAACTCCTTGGCAGCGACCTCGTTGATGGCGCTGCTGTCAAAGGCGAAAAGAACTGCCCCCTGGAGTTTACCGGTTGCCTTCTCCTTGGGTTTCACTGCAATTTTAGTTTTCTTCTCAACCCTGAATAACACGTCGGTCATCCATTCCGGATGGCCGAGAAGCTGAGAAAAAGGAATAGTACCGGAACATTCGCTGGCTTTGGCAATATTCATTACCGCCTCGTACTGGGCCTTGTCCTCATCTGTGCTGATGACTTGGAAACAGACATCGTACTTTTCCGCCAGTCTTTTGGCCGTAGTCCCTGGAGCCGGGAAGCCGGGCTGCGAGGAATACTGACCGTCGGTAAAGACGAAGACCACCGTCTTGCCCTGGAGCCCAGCCAGGACCTCTTCGAGGCCCACCATGGCACCCTTGAGCCTGGTATTGCCCCTCGGTTTGGTGGGCAGCGCCTCAACAGCACTGGTGAACTCATCCTTACTGTAGGCCCGCATACTTAGGTGCGTTTTCAAGTCGTGCCATGCCCAGCCGGGGGTGAACGAGTAGATTCCTGCCTGCCAGTCAAGTTCGGGCAGGGTGGATACTTTTTCTTTGAGTATCTGCCGTTCGGCCTCAATTTCCATCATATCGGTGCTGCCATAATTATCTGACATCGAACTGGATGAATCGTGAAGCACAATAAAGTTATCGGCCGTTTTCACAAAGACAACGTCTCCTTCATGGTGCATTGCCATCAGAGAGCTTGACATAATCATACAGAACAGAAAAACAACAGACGCAGTAAATGAGCTAAATTTATATAGGCGGTACATGAGCCCCTCCATTTGTTCCGAATTGAGAAAGATTTCTGCCCCGTCGAATTGGGCAGCTAAACTAGTGCATTCAATAATTACCAAACTACAGAAAGCAAGGGCCCGATGAGTTTTCCTCTTCGGGGCGGCGCTCTTTTATAGAAAAAGCAGCCCCAAAAACAAGACAATACCGAACTGCACCGCGCCAATTGCCAGTGAAGCCGTGAGTGCTCCGGTCAACCCGTTTACTTGGATGCCATTGCCGCGCCGACCCAAAATCAGGATTGTGAACGCAGTTGTGTTTTCAGTTAAGCCGCCAAATAAGCGCTGCCTGACGACTTCAGGTCGTTTTTCTGACAATCGAGCCATTTGCAAAACTAAGATTTTCGTTCAAAATCAAACCATGCGAGAAATTTCACCACAGGCATATGATTGATATTCCGAGGATAAAATTTTGAGCATAACGCAGAGTTTGGGCGAAAATCTTAGTTTTGCACAAGGCTCACTTGATTTTGAATTATTAGTTGAGCTATTTACTGAGTCAGGCTTGATTTTACCTCTCTGAGGCAACAATTGTATTGGGTGGTTACGGAAGTGATCTCCATTGGTGGATGCAGCACAGCACAACATTCATAAGACTGGCGAAAAACAGACCATGCGTAAGCTCATTAGATCAGTATTTCTGTATGCGGTCATTGCAGGTTTGGGTTCCGCTGTTGCGGGATCCAGCGAAGAGATCAAAGTTGAACGGGTGAGCTTCGAGCGGGGCAAGAACAGCGCCACCATCGAAAGCTCGATAACCGGCTATGCCGTCATAGATTATGTCCTCGGCGCGCGTCAGGGACAATACATGAATGTCAGCATAGCCACCGACAACGGTGCCAACTATTTCAATATCCTGGCTCCAGGCGAAGATCAGGTCGCCATGTTCAACGGTTCGATAAACGGCAACCAATTTGAAGGCATACTGCCCGAGTCGGGCGACTACAAGGTCAGGGTCTATATGATGCGCAGTGCGGCCCGTCGAAACGAGGTTGCCGCCTATCGACTGGAGATGATCATCACCGCTGCCGACAAAGAGCCGGACGCGGCAGCATCTTCTGAGCCCCCTGAAAATTCTGCGGTTCGGGCCGGCATGGGCAAATTCGATGCCACCGGACAGATCCCGTGTGCCCAGGCCGCAGGTCAGCCGACCGGACCCTGTGATTTCGGAGTGGCCCGTGACGGCGGCGGCAATGCCACGGTAATCATCACCAAGCCCGACGGGGTGCAACGGGCCATATTTTTCCTAGACGGCAAAGCCAACAGTGCCGACACCAGCCAGGCGGACGGCTACGGCGAGTTCAAGGCCGAACAGGAAAACGATCTGCACCTCATCCGGGTCGGGGAGGAGCGCTATGAGATCCCCGATGCGGTGATCACCGGCGGTTGAGATAGTGAACTTTGTAAAGCAACGGAAACGCATTGAGCCCTGATTGGATCGCTGTTTCCTAAAATATTCCAGACAACGAGAACAAGAGTTTCATGACAGATAACAACAAAAGTTTGATACATCGAATACGTGGTACCGTTAGAATTCTGCCGGTCAGTTTGCTCTCTATTTTGTTTGCCATGGACTCGTCCGCTGCGGGCCAGTTCGAAGAGGCACTGTTCGATGAACTGGAGCACCACGTACCGGAGCTGGCGTCCTCTTCCTGGTACGGCGAGGCACTGGCGGTCGAAGAGCAGTGGCTGTTCGAGGTTTACCGGGAAAATGGCTTCCAGCCTTTCTGGTTCTCTGATAACGGTCTTGGCGAAGCGGCCATGGTTCTGCTGGACACCCTGGAAAACGCTGATCAGCACGGCCTTGCTCCGCAGGATTACAACGTCGAATCAATCACGGCCCTGCTGGACCATGCGAACCCGGCGGAGCGTGCCCGGCTCGACCTGGTCCTGACCGATGGGTTCCTGCGCTATGTACATGACATAAGCGAGGGACAAAGCAAAGCCCGCCATGCCTTTCCGGAACTGTTCAGCGAAGCCGGATCCCCGGCCTTTTCCCCGCTCGAGGCTATCGGGTTCGAAGGCCATCCGGGTGGAATGCAGGGCTACTTGAGCTCCATGGCTCCTCAACATCCTTATTACCGGCAATTGACCGAAGCACTGGCCGAATACCGCAAGATTGCCCAACTGGGCGGCTGGCCTTCGATAAAAGATGGTCCCACACTGCATCCTGGTGAAAGTGACTCCCGGGTTGGCCGGCTCAGGGAATTGCTGATCACAACCGGCGACCTGGAGCAGGATAGCGGTCAGGGCGATACCTACGATTCCGAAACCGTTGCCGCAGTTAAACGTTACCAGCAGCGTCACGGGTTGAGCGACGACGGGGTGATCGGTCCTCAAACCCTGGCGGCAATGAACGTGCCGGTTGCGGAGCGGATCGAGCAGCTGAAGCTCAACCTGGAGCGCTGGCGCTGGCATGACAGGGAGCTGGGCGATACCTACGTGCTGGTGAATATCGCAGGGTTCGATCTAAAGGCAGTCCGAGAAAACCGTCTTGAATTGGAAATGAGGGTTATCGTCGGCAAACTGCATCATGAGACCCCGGTCTTCAGCGACAGGATACGCTATGCCGAGTTCAATCCGTTCTGGAACCTGACCCCGCATATCGCCCGCACCGAGACGCTCTCTCACCTGCGCAAGAATCCCGGCTATCTGGCCGAAAAGCATATCCGCCTTTTTTCCAGCTGGGGCGGTGATGCGGTGGAACTCGACCCGCTGAGTATAGACTGGCAGTCGGTCACGCCCCGGGCCATGAACCGCTACAAGCTGCGGCAGGATCCAGGTGTCTGGAACGCACTCGGGACAATGAAGTTCATCTTTCCAAACAAATATTCGGTCTATCTGCACGACACTCCCAACCACGATCTTTTCCGTACAGCGAATAGGGCTTTCAGTCACGGCTGCATCCGGCTCAGCGACCCGCACGCGATGGCCGTTTTTCTGCTCGACCAGGGCGACGGCTCCTGGAATCGGCAGCGGGTGGAAGCCATTGTGGACAGCGCTAAGCGCACTATCGTCAACCTGCCCGAGCGGATACCGGTGCACCTTGCCTACCTGACCGCCTGGCACGATGAAGAAGGAGTACTCCACTTCAATGAGGATCTTTATGGAAGGGATAAAAGGTTGTTACAAGCCCTTAATGCTGGCAATTAGAGTCGCATGATCCGACTCATGATGCGAGAGAACGATACATCCGAACCCACCAGTAGACATGGCGGGGATGCGTCCACAATAAACAGAACAGCAGCTGCGGCGTTGAAACGGCTCCATAGTACATCCTCAGCCACCATATGGAAGGCAGAAAGGTTTTACGCAGAATTTCCGGTAGCCGTGTGCCTGCAGCCTTCAAGTCCTTGAGCCGCTTATGCGGCCAGCCCTGGTAAGGCACCGGTGTCAGATTATTGTCCGGTAGCAACCATGGTGGTACTTTTTCCCTATCCCATGGGGTGAGGTGATGGAGCAAGGGCAGAGCCGCGCACAGCAGCGGGTGATTACTGCGAATCCGCTCCCAGTCCAGGGTTTCGTGGTAGGTTTCGACGAAGCCCACAATATCTGCCACATTGATGAGTTTGAAGGACTCATAGGTCAGCGGTGCTCGGAGCCCGTGCTGAAAAAGATAGTGAAGCATCTCCTCACTGGAAAACGTGGCGGCTTGCTTATGACCAAGGATGAATTGCCGCCGGCTCTCATAGAGCTGGTCGAAATCAACCTGGGGATAATAAGGGGGACATTCTGGATAAAGTCCCCGGTGAAGCTCAACACACACCGATGTGTTCCCCACTTGATAGTAGAGCGGGGGGAGATGAAAGTGATCTTTCGGTAGTACAGCTTTTTCCTGCCTGAAGCCTTTGGCTTTCAACAGACCATGTGCCCGATCCACCTCATTCCTGCCGAGCAGCAGGTCAATATCCCGCATGGGTCTTGAGGAGGGATCAGGATAGATAGTGTACGCCAGAGCGCCGCCTTTGAGCACGAGGCAGCGAATACCTTCCTGCTCGAATAAGCCGAGCACTTCAAGGAGTATCTGTGTCCGGATCTCAGCCAGTTGCTGGTGACGCTCAGAAAGAACGTGAAGACTCCGCTTCACCCACGCCGGGTAGCTGCTGCCCGATTCGAGCAAGTGCTTTGCAAGCAGCGGAGCCATCCCTTCCAGCTCCGCCCGGGTGAGCAGCATCCGCCAGTCTTTAACTGCACCACTGAGTTGTTGCAGCATGGCGTGCTGCTCTGAATGACCGTCAATACGGGCGCAGAGTTCAAGGAGACGAACGCGCATTGATCAGCTCAGCACATTCGGGGAGCAGAAGATCGATTCCACATCTTCAAAACGACTATAGATAAGAGAGTAAGAATTACAGTTCCTCACTGTTTCCGCTAAACGCGGAACACCAAGCCCTTCAAGGTTTCTGGCATTGACATGCGACTGCATGAGCAGAAAGCAGCTCTTTGCTGGGGACAGCTGTTCCAGCGCCATCGCTGCCCCCTCGACGTAGTGTGGGAAGACGATATGGGTTACCTGAGGATCCTGCAGGGTGAACCTGTCGTTGAGAAGCCGGTGCGGAATCATCATCTCGTTTTCAGAAACAATGACCTGATCATCGCACTCTTGCAGGTTCATCCACGAATAGTGGTTCGGGCCGGTTTTGAGGCTGATGGGTCTCGTAACAGGAGTGACCGTGCCGTTGTCTGCGAGAAATATCAGTTCATCGGTCAGATACTGATACCCGTGCGCCACAAGCCATGCTGTCAGGGTGCTTTTGCCCGTTCCACTCTGCCCCGGCAGGATAATGCAGGAGTCGTCCCTGCGTACCGCACCGGCATGCAAGGCGTGGCTTTCCTGGTTGGCGTCGATGCAGTGATAGAGGACTTCGTTCATCAGGATGACGGCCAAATGATAGGGGTTCTG
>JARFQM010000070.1 GCA_029287755.1 Desulfofustis sp.
GTCATACTGGTGATCTGTTTTTTAACCGTGCGCGGATCGAGGCGGGTTATCCGGGCAACCTTCTCATAAGTTCCGTATTTCTCATACAGTATTCTGCAGTAGCAGGCGACGAGTTCCTGGGCGCCGAGAGCGTCACGCTCGATGGCCTGGTGTAGAACGTCGGTGAGGCGCACCGCGTCGCCAGAACCCGGCCGATAGTGCATGGTGAGCAGAATGGAGCGCACAGCTTGCTCAAGTTCGCGGACATTGCCGGGCCAGTGATAGTCCTGGCCAACTTCCCTGGCCAATGTATGCAGGACGGTTTCCTGGAGCTCGGGAACCGGCTGACCGGCAATGCGCTGAATGGTGTGAGCAAGCAGCGCTTCGAGAGTGGAGGAATCCTCAAAGAGCTGCTGGCGAAGAGTTGGGACAGGAATGACGTTGGAGCAGAGACGATAATAGAAATCTTCTCTGAAGGTCTTCTTCCGGTTTAGCTCGGTCAATGATTTATTGGTTGCAGTGATGATTCTGCCGTCGAAATGGAGCTTGTCATGCCCGCCCACCGCGGAAAAAATGCGTTCTTCGAGGACCTTGAGAAGCTTGATCTGGATGGGGGTGGACACATCGCCAATTTCATCCAGAAAAATTGAGCCGTGGGGGCTGCAGCGGGCAAAAATTCCCCGGTGATTCTCAACCGCTCCGGTGAACGCACCCTTGCGGTGTCCGAACAACTCGGATTCAATCAGTGATTCGGGGAATTGAGACAGGTTGATCTCAATGAAATTGCTGGTAAAACTTTCGGCAAAGCAATTTTTCTGCTGATCATAGGGGATAAACCCTGAGCGGCCGATCGCCGCAGCTGCAGTTCCTTTTCCAGTGCCGGTTTCGCCCACCAGAAAAGTTGAAAAGTCTTCCATACGATTCCAGAGAACTTTCTCATAAAGCGTCGGAAACGAGGTAAACAAGCTGCGCCACAGGTGGGAGCGCAGTGTTTCCATGGATTTGCTTTGGCCGATGAGTCCGTCGTTGATAAAGTACCATGCCCTGCGAAGCTGATAATAAAAGCTGAAATAACGTCGTGAATCTTCTGCACTGAAGCCTCTCTGGCGCAGCAGTTTGAGGGTATCGCCGGCGAAGCCTACGGTCTGATCGAGCTGCTGGTTCCTGATCTGTCTTACAATGAGGTCGTCGAACTGGGCGTAGCACCGGTCATAAGAGTCATGCAGCAGGGCCATTCTGACCAGATCCCGGTCCTCACCGGAGAAATCTCTCCAGTTGTGCCGGCCGTGTGCAGTCACCTGCTCCACTCTCTGGCTGATGTTGCCAAACACCCGGGTGCTCAGCTCTACGCCAGGCGGGTATTCACCACCCGCAATTTGATAGGCGAGCTCGAGCGACTTTTTTTCAAAAGGGTTGCGAAAGGCAAATTCAGTCAGAATTCTGAAATATTCCCGGTCTTCATGCTGCAATGATGCGACAGGTGCCATGCAAATATTGTCGAGTATGCCAGCATTAAATGTCAATAAATATATCAGCTCGTCTCTGTTCAGGTAGAGACTTTGCCAATCCGCCCTTAACGGCCTGGAGATGAAACGCCGCTTGTCGGCCGCTCAATTATCCTCCGGCTTGCCCAGGCTCGGCGCCCGACCCCAGAGTAAAGAGGCACGCTCCGCAGTACTGGATCGGTCAGGATTTGCGTTCTCAATTTGATCCATTTGTTTTATATTGTCGCTGATATGACAGAATTGACGAGAAGCAGGTGAAGTGTACTTGCAAGAGGGGTGCGATGGCTGGGAAAAAAGATTATCTCAATGTCTTCGAGTTGAACCGGGCGCTTGAACGTGAAACTCTGCGCAACCGCGCCTTGACCTCTCTGCTTCTTGACAAGGGGGTAATCAGCAGCGAGGAATGGGAGGACAAGCTTCAAGAGATCGATGAGATTGGGCACGCCCCTGATTCTGATATGTTGCCACCCCTCTCCGGCTGACAATTCGTGCCACCTTCCTTAATTACCCGCCTGACCAGGTGAATTCGTGTTAAGACTCCTGCCCAAATGGCTGTATGTGGTGCTTGCAGTGGGAACCTTTCTGGGCCTTCATCAGTTAACCAGGATGTTTGCCGAGGTTGAGGGAGCGGCTCGCCTCGGCCTCCAGGCTGCCCAATGGGGACAATACATTGTCCCGGGTCTGCTGTTGCTGGCTGCCGTGTTTCTGGGGCGAGGCGATGTCGATAGACGCCCCACTTCCCGGCCGCTGCGGCACGCCGGGACTACCCACTCTGGGACCAGTCAGCACCTTTCACCGATCAAGATCGACCCCTTCCGATCCATGTCGAAGGATGAATTCCATCGGCTGATTAGCGAATTTTTTATCCGCAACGGCTTTAAAATTGAACCTGCGCCCCCTGCTCTGGGTGATGGGGTTGACCTGATGCTGAGCAAAAATTCCAAAACGTTCGTAGCTCAGTATCGTCATTGGCGCGAACACAGGGTCGATGTCCCCATGGTAAGGGAACAATTTACCGTCATGCAGGCGGCTAAAGCCCACGGAGTCTATGTGATCACCACGGGGGAATTCAGCTACAAGGCCATCCAGTTTGCCGAGGATAAGAATATCTCGCTAATTGACGGGCTCAAGCTGCGGCGTCTGGTGAAACGAAACAACAGCCCAGGGCAGGAAAGGGAGGGAGAGTCACCGCTCTGCCCCTTGTGCGCGGCCGAAATGCTTATCAGGACAGGGGCCGACCGGGCAGGCAACGACAAGCGGTTCTGGAGTTGTTCAAACTATCCGAAATGCACCGGCACGGCCGAGATTGCCGGAAAGCGGCCGACGCCGGTCTAGCAGGATTGCCAGATACACCTCTTCACTGCATGCTACCAGGTAACGCCGGCCCTGCCGTACTGAGCCCCGCTCCGGTTCCTGCATATTTCATGACAAAATGAGAAACGGGGATCAAGGACATAGAGTTGTCAGGCACACACTTCTGAACGATAAGCAGCTTATCCTTAGGGAGTTAAATAATTATCGACAACTTCGATGATGTCTATTTAGGTGGGAAAAAAGGAAATCTGTGGCCGAGTGAAAGTGTATGAGTTCTGAAGAAACCAGCCCATCTGCAGTCATGGGGCCGGTCGCCGCCCGGCCCTATTGGGTGGTCCTGCTCTCCGTCGTGATCAGGGCCCTGCACCAGGTCGGGGCA
>JARFQM010000204.1 GCA_029287755.1 Desulfofustis sp.
GGATGAGAAAGCGACGAAAGACAATACGTGTCTAATCAAGATCATACTGTCTGTCCCCCGCGATATTTGGTATGACCTGGAAGAGATCGCATCGCACAACGGAGTTTCCATTGAGAATCTTGCTTATTCATACATCGTAGAAGGTATCACTGGTGATTCTCGTATATTGAAGCGGGCAGAATTTAAACGCCAGGCTGACAAGTGCCTCAAACATGACGATTTTCATTCCAGGTCAGCACGAGAGATCGTCAACGACTTTAATCTTCTTTACTGAAACCCACTTCATCTAAACCTCAATCTTTACCGCCTCACGGACTGAACTTCCTCTACCGTGGGGTGGTAGAGAATAGCAACTGCCATTACCGGTAACCGGTATCTGATAATTTCCAGCTATGAGAGCGAATCTAATTTTATGGATAAATATTTGTCTTATGGGTCTCACGGCTGCGAGTTCTTCTGCCGACGAGTTGACGGTTGGCGATTTTTCAAGGTCTAACCTAGAGTCCTGGAGGGAAAAGTCATTCTTTGGTAAAACCGACTATAGCCTAGTTAAACTGCAGGACGCCTTTGTACTAAGAGCAGAAAGCCGCAGCAGTGCTTCAGGCTTGTTTAGAAAAATTAAAGTCGACCTCAATAAATACCCTTACCTCAACTGGCGCTGGCGCATAGAACAGAGGCTCACGACCAGTAACGAAAGGGTTAAATCGGGTGATGATTATGCCGCAAGAATTTATGTGATAATCGACGGTGGATTACTCCCCTGGAGGACAATGGCCGTAAATTATGTGTGGGCTAACAAAGCCGAAAAACATGACATCTGGCCAAGTGCTTTTGCCGGCAAAAATTCGATGATGGCTGCTCTTAGAAACTATCAAGATTTAACTGCCACCTGGTACCATGAAAAAAGAAATGTTTTAGAAGACTCAAAAGAGATGTTGGGGAAAGATATTACCGCAATTGACGGTATCGCCATCATGACTGATACCGATAATAACCAAGATTTTACTACTGCCTACTATGGGGATATATATTTTTCAGCGAATTAAAAAACGAAAAACTACTGTATCGTCACCTTAGGGTCGTGTCGTTGCGTTTTTTTATCTCTTTGAGCCATTAGCATACCGACTTATTTTGCCTCTCGTGCGTCAGCTGGCCTTATGACAGAGTCCAGAACGGTGTGACGTCAATCGAGAGATCCATTTTATAGCTATAGCAGTTGCCTGTTTTGATTTTTGCTGCAGTGAATACATTTCGCTACCCAGAGAGAAAGATAATTAACAGCAAAATTATGGCGAATAAAATGACGCAGCCGAGTCTGATTACCCGAAGTCTGTTGTCGTCATGATCTTCGAGCCAGATGTACAAACCAAATACCATATTAAATACGAGTAGAATGGCAGCGATGTACTTAATCATAGCAGTTCTCTTGTGATCCTCAGTTAATTAAATCCTGAACCGCTTGGTAGCATGTGTGATTGAACGAATATGTATCTCTTGAATTTGACCCGTGATCTATTTGTAAAAGGCACTTTTAGGTCATGCCCAGGACCGTGCTCAACTTCCGCTACAACAGTGAGCAACACGTGGGATTAAAAATCTCGGAATCATCATTCTCACCTCCTTGGTTTCGTCTTTGATGGTTGGATGCAGTCAACATGTTTTAAAAATGGGCCATGTTGCCGCAGCATGAACCTTTTGCGGATGCCATTATTATCTGACAGCTGGCTGCAGCATCCTCTATCGTTGTCCATCACTAGTGCAAGAGAAGGCTAAAAAAATGGCCTCAATTCAAACGTTAACATTTTTGTTCCATTTGAGGCTGGCATAAATCCTCCTAAGATAGTTGAGACGATATCTGACAATGCAGTTTTCATTGCCTTTTATCGGTATGCTTATCGTTAATACAGCATTTTCCATGCCAGACTGGCAATAAAACACCGATATAAGGATAAGTTACTGTTCTAATCTCCTTACTGAGCCGTTTGGCAGATTCTTATCAAATTATAAGTGTATTATTTATGGGCACCGGTGACCGGTTTTACTCTCGCTGATGCCTCAGTTTTAGGCACTTAACCGCACCGAAATCTTTCTCTCCTTAGAACTAGAAGAGTTTTTGTTACTTAATATCGATCACTTAAGGTATTTCCAATTCTTTTGGGACCATCGGGCACATACTGTGCAATACCACAAAGTGACATACCCATGATCGGAAATTTTTGAAAATCCTCAGGTAAGAAGGTGAAATATGAGCGGACAGAATACCCTCAACAAAGTTGATCCGGTCAGCATGCTATCCGGTGTTGAAGCAGTATTTGAACGTAGCGCCTTCACCGAAAGTATCACCCTACCGATCAGCGGCATGAGTTGCGCTTCCTGTGTTGCCAAAATCGAGAAAGGATTGGCGGCAGTAGATGGAGTAGCTGCTGCAAAAGTAAATCTGGCCACCGAGCGAGCAACTATTACCTATACTCCCAGCGACATAGCCCCCGTTGATTTGATCAAGGCGGTAAATGACCTGGGGTACGAGTCCGGTATGGAAAACGTTACTATTGGGATCACAGGAATGAGCTGTGCCTCCTGCGTCAACAAGGTAGAGAAAACGCTTAGCAATACTGAGGGTGTGCTGTCAGCTTCGGTCAATTTTGCCGCTGAGCAGGCGAGTATCGAATATCTACCGGAAATAGTTTCGTTAATCGATATCGAAGGCACTATAAAAGATCTCGGCTATGAAACTCTTGATACAGTAAAATACGACGATCCCGTCGAGCGTGAAAAGAAAGGCCGAGAGCAAACGCTTCGTACGCTAAAGGTGAAATTCTCTACTGGGCTTTCTCTGCTGCTACCAATAATTGTCCTAGTCCATTGGGATAATCTGGGTCTGGAGAAAATTCTTCCTCTAACCAAACAGACTAATTTTCTGCTCCAACTGATCTTGCAGATCCCCATCCAGTTCTGGGTAGGTAGCCAGTTCTTCAAAGGCGCATGGAAAGCCTTGAAACACAAAACCAGCGATATGAACACCCTCATTGCTCTGGGTACCGGGGCCGCTTTTACATACAGCGTTGTGGTCACCTTTTTCCCTTCCCTCTTATCTGCCGAAGGGCTGGTGGCTGACGTCTATTTCGATACTGCAGGGGTCATCATCGTTTTGATTCTCCTGGGCCGCCTTCTGGAGACCCGGGCTAAAGGCCAGACCTCTGAGGCAATAAAGAAACTCATTGGTCTGCAGGCTAAAACTGCGACCATCATAAAGAACGGCAGTGAGGTCGAGATTCCGGTGGAGGAGGTCGCTATTGGGGATAAGGTCCTAGTTCGGCCCGGGGAGAAGATTCCGGTTGACGGGATGGTAATAGACGGTACCTCGACTATCGATGAGTCAATGGTCACCGGGGAATCAATACCTGTGCTGAAGCACGCCGGTGATGAGGTTATTGGCGTCACCATCAACAAGACCGGAACGTTCACGTTCGAGGCCACAAAAGTCGGCAAGGACACGATGCTATCGCAGATCATCGGTATGGTCCAGGATGCGCAGGGTTCAAAACCGCCGATTGCCAGGTTAGCAGATATCATCTCTGGCTATTTCGTTCCCGCTGTGATCGTGATTGCCGTATCCACCTTTATTGTCTGGTTTGCATTTGGACCAGAGCCAGCCCTGACTTACGCGCTTCTCAACTTCGTTGCAGTCATGATTATCGCCTGCCCTTGCGCCCTTGGCCTGGCAACGCCAACTTCGATCATGGTGGGAACAGGTAAGGGAGCCGAACACGGAGTACTGATCAGGGGCGGTGAGTCATTGGAAACAGCTCACAAACTGGACACAATCGTACTCGACAAAACTGGCACCATCACCAAGGGGAAACCTTCGGTCACCGATATCGTCACTCACAACGGATTCAGTTCGGACCGGCTGCTCTCGCTTGCTGCCTCTGCTGAAAAAGGATCAGAGCATCCGCTTGGTGAGGCCATCGTCCTAGAAGCAAAGAAAAAGGAGCTCGGATTCGTTTCCCTGAGCAACTTCAATGCCATTCCCGGACATGGCATATCAGCGGAAATCGACGGGACGGAAATACTGCTGGGCAATCGTAAATTAATGGATGACCGAGGGATTGCTTTTGAGAATATTGAGAATCGCGCCACTGAACTGGCTCTGGAGGGCAAGACCCCCATGTTCATCGCCTACGGCAATAAACCCGCTGGAATAATAGCAGTAGCCGATATCCTCAAAGAAGGTTCTCCAGCGGCCATCGGCGCCTTGCAAAAACTGGGTATCAAGGTTGTCATGCTGACCGGCGACAATCGTCGAACCGCAGAAGCCATCGCCCGGCTAGTCGGGGTCGATCAGGTGATTGCCGAGGTCCTGCCCGATGAAAAAGCTGAAGCTGTCGCCAATCTCCAGAAAGAAGGGAGGATTGTCGGCATGGTCGGTGACGGCATCAACGATGCGCCCGCCCTGGTACAAGCCGACGTTGGTATCGCAATAGGCACCGGCACGGACGTGGCAATCGAATCTTCTGACATCACCCTCATAAGCGGCGAGTTGGACGGTGTAGTCACAGCCATTTCACTGAGTAAGGCAACGATTCGCAATATCAAGCAGAACTTGTTCTGGGCTTTTGCCTACAATACCACCCTGATTCCTGTCGCAGCAGGAGTTCTTTTCCCGCTTTTCGGTGTGCTGCTTAATCCGATGTTCGCAGCGGCGGCCATGGGACTTTCCTCGGTGACCGTAGTGACCAACGCGCTTCGACTGAGACGTTTTAATAAACCGGCAATCTAATCGGAGGTTGAGTCATGAGTGAGATCCAGAAAACGATCGAGAAATTAAACGAATTGAAATGGTCTCACGTCGTTTTCGTCGGAGTGGCTCTCGGCGGGGCCTTTCTGGTATGGGACCAGTTCAGTTCGCAGATAGGTAGTTATCTTCCCAATCTGATTCTTCTGTTATGTCCTTTGATGCATGTGTTCCTGCATCGTGGTCACGGCGATCATCCAAATCATAAAGACGAGAAGGATTCGCAGCGCCAGTAAATATGGACTTGTTCAACAGCCAACAGATAAGTTTCTCGTTGCCAACCGTCGACGGGAAGACCATCACCGACAAAAGCTACAGCGGGCAATGGCTCTTGCTGGTATTTCATCGGCATCTGGCCTGACTGCCGTGCCGGGATCACCTCCTGCGGTTGTGGGAGCAAAGAAAGGTACTCGATGAGCTTGGAGTTACTGTCGTGATGGTAACCTTCGAATCATTAACGTCGGCTGTCGGATACGCAAAAGAATCAGCTACAGAGTGGCCGATTCTAGTCGATGAGCAACGCTATCTCTACGAAAGCTACAAGATGCATAGAGCCCGATTCTGGGACATATGGGGACCAAAAACCTGGAGGGCGTACTGGGAGCAACTCATTAAAGGTAATTTCCCAAGACGCACTAAGGGAGACATCCATCAGCGCGGCGGCGATGTGCTTATCGACGCCCAGGGTCATATCAGGCTGCATCACGTAGGAGCAGGTCCTGCGGATCGTCCCTCAATAGAGTTTATTATCCAGATCGTCAAGAAAGGCAGGAAGTGAATTTGCCTGGGAGACAGGTATGAATTTCAAGAATGCAATTCTGCTCACATTAGCTATTTCCGGTGGGGCCATGTTCCTAGTGTTGCAGAAATACTCGAAGGAGTACTACTCTTCTTTCGAGCAACCGAGGGCACCGGTAATCGATCAACCCGCTGCCCGTTATCGTGCCCCCGATTTTATTTTGGCAGATCTCGACCAGAATGAGTTTAAGCTATCAGGCTCACAAGGAAACGTTGTAGTGATGATGTTCTGGACAACCTGGTGACCCACCTGTCGGGAGGAGTTGCCTTCCCTGGATAGGTTGAACCGGGACTACGAGGATAACGGTTTGCAGGTGCTGTTGGTCAATATGAAAGAAGAGTCTTCGTTTGTGGCCTCTTTCATCGAGAAAAATAGCTACTCGTCTAAGGTACTGCTTGACTTGGAAGGAAAGGTCGCCAGGAAGTACGATGTTCTCGGCATACCGGTTTCATACCTAATCGACAAGGAAGGAAGAGTGGTTTTGCGGCTCAGTGGTTTCGTTGACTGGGGTTCCAAAGAGATCAGGTCGCTGGTGAGCAATCTGATCAATGAACAAGGCAACACATAATAAAGTTTAACCAGATAAGCACGGGTGAGTGAGGTTACCCTATCACTCGATAAATAAATATCTCCTGCGGGATGGCCGCCCATACCATCCGAGAAAGCCATTAAAATGTTTTCTGAACCAAGAGCTTTGACGATGAACCGGTCATCAGTTTTTTATGGTCAGCCCCTTTAGAAGACTGACCTGACGCAGTGATGCTGTCACACTCTACAGCAACCATTCACAATCACT
>JARFQM010000259.1 GCA_029287755.1 Desulfofustis sp.
AACGCCATTTTTACAAGGACCCCTCCACCCGGATCGGTCGTCACGCTTGCCGCAGGATATCGTTTTTGCAGAATATGCAGCATGGCTTGATTGTCATCAAGAACGGACGCCACAAAGCCGACGAAACCGTTCTCTCCGGCGATCTTCTCAAGATACTCCAGCATACGGCCGGCCACTCCTTTGCCCTGGAAATCGTCGTGCACCACGAAAGCCACTTCAGCATAACCATCCTCAGCGCGGGAGTATGAGCCGATGGCCATAATCTCGTAGTGCCCGCCCCGCTGAGCCCGGCCGATAAGAGACATATTGTTGCGGTAGTCTATCTCGGCCCAGTCCTGCTGCACCACTGCGTGGGAAAAGAGGCTCGTTTTGTAAAAGAAGCGTCTGAATATGGTTTCTTCCTTGAGGGAGTAGAAAAAGTTTCGATACTCAAATTCGTCGGAAGGATAAAGCGGGCGAATGTGTGCGGTCTGCCCGCCTTGCAGGTTCACCTGCCAATTATATTTTTCAAGAAAGATAAGATCCTGATCCGGCGGCGGCAGTTGATCGGCGAAAATATAATGATTTTTCTTGGCTGCCTCTATGAGGTCTGAGCGGAACTTTGGGTGGGCGATCTGGGCGAGCTCCATGACCCTCTGATAGATCCCCTTGCCCTGCAATTCGGCACACCCGTATTCGGTAACCACAAAATTGACATCGCCTCGCGTGGTGGCCACGCCTGCTCCTTCGGATAAATGGCTGACAATTCTCGAAACAGTGCCATTCTTAGCCGTGGAGGGCAGGGCGATGATGGAAAACCCCCCTTTTGACATGGCGGCCCCCCGGATAAAGTCGACCTGATCGCCGATCCCGCTGTAAAACCGATACCCCAGTGAGTCCGAACACACCTGCCCGGTAAGATCTACCTCCAGAGCCGAGCTTATTGACACCAGGTTGTCATGACGGGCAATCACCGCCGGGTCGCTTACGAACTCAGATGAGCGAAAGTCGAAAATGGGGTTGTCATCGACAAAGCGGTACAGTCGTTCAGTTCCCATGCAGAGGGAGGCCACGACTCGTCTGGGAACCAGGGTCTTGAGCTTGTTGGTGACGACCTTCTGCTCGATGAGAGGGAGCATGGCGTCGGTAATGAGCTGGGTGTGAATGCCCAGAATTTTTTTGCCAGTCAAATGTTGCAGAATGGCATTGGTCAGGGCCCCGAACCCTATCTGAATGGTGTCTCCGTCGCGGACGAGTTGCGAGATGAAATGGCCAATGCGGCGGGAGATGTGCTCCTCTGGCAGGTCGGGCTGATAGGTGACCAGGGGTTCTTCGCAGGGCACAAAACAATTAATGTCATCTGTGTGCACGAGGCTGTCGCCCCAGGTTCTCGGCATCGCCGGATTAACCTGGGCGATCACCCGATCCGCGCTGTCAACGGCGGAACGGGTAATATCGACTGAAACACCAAGGCTGCAATAGCCATACTGGTCGGGAGGACTGACCTGGATCAGGGCCACATCGAGACCAATGTGATAATTTCTGAACAAGCTGGGAATCTGGGAAAGGTAGGTCGGCAGGTAATCTATTTTTCCCTCATATGCGGCCTTGCGCATCGATTCACTGATAAAAAACAGTTTCAGCGAAAAACGGGACACAAAGGAAGGGTCAGCGAGATATGGCACCAGGGTATGGGAGAGCATCTGATAAATCATGATGTCCCGGATGCTCTTGTCCGCAATCATCGCATGGATCAGATGCTGGGGTTCACCGCATCCGGTACCGATGAAGACGCGGCAGCCGTTACTTATCGAAGCGAGAGCTTCCTGGGTCGTTACAACTTTGTCAGCAGGCAGTCTCAACTGCCATTCCGGCACGGACATGAATGCTCCTTTTAATTGGTTAGTCAACCGTTCAGCCCTTCACCCTCCCGGCCGATCCGCATAAAAATACCATGTGCTGATTCATTTTACCCCTTTTCCTGGGAAAATCCTGTGCCGCAGCCCGACATTCGGCCATCGAGCCGGCAATTATCGAAAATTCACGTAAAAATGATCAGCGAATATGATATCATTTTATTACCGTAGCTAAATGATATTCGAGCGACTGCAGACGGCAGCCGCCACGCACTCTCAATTGCATGCCTTTCGTTGATCATGAGCACCCAACTCTCATATGCAGATTTAACGCAACAGATTGAAGCCTTGAACCTTGAGTTCAAACGCCTCAAAGCTGCCGAAGGGGTTTTTTACCGCCAAAATGCATCGTTAAAAGCCCTGCACGAGACCTCTCTGAGCCTGATCGAAAGTCTCGACAAGGAAGAATTACTCGAAAACATTCTTGCACGCGCCGCATCGCTCAGTGATACCGCGCACGGATATGTCTACCTGCTGGAACCTGAAGGAAAACGGATGTGCATGAAGATGGGGATGGGGCTTTTCAGAAGCCAGCTCGGCAGAACAGTTCTGGCTGGCGAGGGGATGGGCGGGCGTGTGTGGCAGGCAGAATACCCTGTCGTCGTTGAAGATTATCGGACCTGGCCCCATCGCATACCTGACAAGGTGTTTGATGAGCTCCGCTCAATTGTCGGTATCCCGCTGAAATCTGAACAGAATGTCCTCGGAGTGATCGGTCTAGCCCATGTTGAGGGTCAGAAAAGATTTGATCAGGAGGATATTGCCACGCTGGAGCGCTTTGCCGCCCTGGCGACCATCGCCCTTGAAAAAGCGCAATTGTACGCTGATGCCAGACATGAATTGGCTGAAAGAAAGCGAACGGAAACCTTTTTGCGGGAGAGTGAGAACAGGTACCGGACGTTTCTTGAGTCATCCCCCGATCCCATTGTTGTGTATGACATGCAGGGAATCGCAACTTACGTGAACCCGGCCTTTGAAAAGACCTTCAAGTTATCGCGGGATGAGCTGCTCGGCAAACAAATTGACTTTGTCCCCCCGGAGAATGTGCAGGAAACAAGAGAGGCAATTCAGCGAATGCTGAGCGGCCAGAAAATACATCTTTTCGAGACCCGCAGGTTCACAAAAGACGGGACTATTCTCGATGTCCAGCTCAGTTCAACTCTCTACCAGGGTGACGATGGCCAACCGCTGGGCAATATTGTCACGCTCAGGGATATCAGCGCCCAGAAGCAGGCCGAAAAAGAGCTGACCGTTTATCGTAATCAGCTGGAAGAGCTGGTCAGAGAGCGAACGTTCGAACTTGAGCAGACGAACATCCAGCTTGAGCAGGAAATAGAGGACCGCAAACGTGCTGAAAAGGCACTCAGAAAGCGTGAGGAGGAACTCCAGGCTCAATCGGATCATCTTGAAGAAGTGAACACTGCCCTGCGGGTTCTCCTCAAACAGAGGGAGGATGACAAGAAGGAGCTGGGCAATGTAGTTTTGCATAACGTACAAGAGCTCGTTAATCCTTATTTGCACAGATTTATCAATGGAAACCTCAACACCCAGCAGAAATCTCTGGCGCGGATCCTGGAAACCAATCTCAACAACATCGTTTCCCCCTTTATCGATAAACTGACCTCCGGGCTGACCCATCTGACCCCGACAGAAGTTCGCGTTGCCAGCCTGGTCAAGGAAGGGATGACCAATAAGGAAATTGCCGAGATTCTCCTGCTGTCAAAAAATACCATCCTCTTTCACCGGTACAATATAAGGAAAAAATTAGGTATAAAAAACAAGAAGATAAACCTGAGATCCCACCTTCTCGCCATGGATTAATAGTGGGTATAAGCCACTATTATCCCACTATTTTATAAACTTTGTTTTTCTTTTCTTTTCCCCTATCCTACATCTGTCATAAAGGCGGCTGGCCCAAGGCTATCTGTTAACGCTCTCTCACTTTCGCACGAGCAACACATTCTGGGCCTCTTGGGCAAATGCGCAAGTTGGGAGTTACGGCAGGTGCTGGCGCACCCCTGGTGTGATTGACCGCCGCTGCAACACGTTTGCTGCTGTACCCATTGCTGTTATCCTGAAAAGTTGGGTTTCCGGTGCTCCTCAGGTGCCGCCACGGACTTTCCGGCAACCCAATTTTTATTATCAAGCAGTCGGTTAGAAAAGCGATTTAGCTCTTTATGACCCATCTCATTGTTTCTGATGTGACCTTGACGTTTGGCGGGCTGAACGCTCTTGCCAATGTCGACATCACTATCGAACCCGGGATTATTACCTCGATTATCGGCCCCAACGGTGCGGGAAAAACAAGTGTGCTCAACTGTATTTCCGGTTTTTACCACCCGAGCCAGGGCACGATATATTATGGTGAACGCAACCTTACCCATGCCTCGCCCCACCAGGTTTCTAATATGGGGATCGCCAGGGCTTTCCAGAATCTTGAGCTGTTCAGCGGGCTGTCGGTGCTCGACAACCTCCTCCTGGCTCGCCATCAAAACCTTAAGTATTCGATATTTCATGCCCTCATCTATTTTGGCAAGGCGTCACGCCTGGAGGCGGAAAATCGCACCTATGTTGAAAAGGTTATCGATTTCATGGAACTGGAGCCCTATCGAAAAAGCATGGTGGGGAACCTGAGCTACGGAGTTCAAAAGCGGGTCGAAGTTGCCAGGGCACTCACGCTGGCGCCCAAATTGCTGCTCCTTGACGAACCGATGGCCGGAATGAATATCGAGGAAAAAGAGGATATCGTCCGCTTCATACTCGATCTGAAGAAAGAATGGGGGATTACGATTGTCCTGGTTGAACATGATCTCGGTGTGGTGATGGACATTTCAGACGAGATTTACGTACTCGATTTCGGACTCTTGATTGGTTCGGGAAAACCGGAGGAGGTCGCCTCCGACCCCAAAGTGATCGAGGCGTACATTGGAGAAGAGTAGGGGCTTCATGCAGGAGAGAAATCAACTATTGCAGCATACTATCCCCCAACTCCTGCGTTGGCGGGTCAATGAAACCGGAGACAAAGTCGCATTGCGCGAAAAAGATTTCGGATGCTGGAACAGCTATACCTGGAATCAATATTACGACGCGGTGCGCAGGACCGGGCTCGGTTTAAGGCAGATAGGCTTCGCCAAGGGGGACAAGGTCGCCATTATCAGCGACAATATTCCCGAAACGCTCTATGTGGCAATCGGGGCCCAGGCGGTGGGCGGTCTCTCGTCCGCCATCTATCAAACCAGCCTGCCGGAAGAAATCGGCGATATCATCAACTACCTCGATGTGAAAGTGGTTTTCTGTAACGACCAGGAACAGGTGGATAAGGTTGCCGAAGTAAGGGAGAAAATTCCGCAGGTCAAAAAAGTAATCTACGAAGACCCCAGGGGCATGCGAAGCTACCAGGCAGACGACTGGTTTTTGTTCATCGAAGATCTCTATACCCTGGGGGAGCAGCTGCACCAGGACAGTCCTGAACTGTTTGAAAGTCTTGTCAATGAAGGCACCCCGGACGATGTCTGCCATTTCTGCTTAACCTCGGGAACTACAGGGTTGCCCAAGGGCGCAATGTTGACCCACCGCAACTACATTAACATGGGGCTGCAACTCACCGAGGTCGATCCTCTGGAAGATACCGACGAGTATGTTTCATTTCTGCCTTTTGCCTGGATTGGCGAGCAAATGAATTCCTTCGGTGTGGCGATGGCTACCGGGATCGCCGTAAACTTCCCGGAGTCGGTGGAAACAAGCATGGAAGATCTGAAGGAAATAGGGCCCCATTTCATGTTTGGTGCGCCGCGGATTTATGAGACCATCCGCTCCCAGATCTGGCTGAAGATCGACGAGTCCTACCTGCTCAATAAAATCATCTATAAATATTTTATGAAGATCGGGGAGGAGGCGGCAGCATATCGCATGTCGGGCAAAACCATGCCCGTAAGGCTGCGTCTACTGGCCTGGCTGGGCAAGCAGATGATCTACAGGCCGCTGGTCAACCAGATCGGTTTTCTGAGGCTGCGAAGGGCGTATACGGGCGGGGCGGCGCTGGGGCCGGAGCTCTTTACTTTTTACCAGGCAATCGGGGTAAACCTCACGCAGATCTACGGGCAGACGGAAATCGTCGGCATCGCTTATATGCATCGTGATGGCGATATCCGACCCGATACGGTGGGGAAGCCTCTGCCGGGGACAGAGTGCCGGATTTCCGAAGAAGGCGAGATACTCTCGCGCTCCGCATCTGTTACCCCCGGCTACTACAAACTCCCCGAAAAGACGGAGGAACTGCTGCAGGGGGGCTGGCTCCACTCAGGAGATGCGGGCTATATTGAT
>JARFQM010000275.1 GCA_029287755.1 Desulfofustis sp.
GGGCCAGGCCGGGAATCTCATAACCGAAGTCGATGTCGCCGGTCTCCTCGAATACCTTAATCTTTGCCTCCGGACATACCTCATAGAGCATGGCCTTGAGTTCATCGTGCTTCATCACTTTGAACTTGACCCGCTCCATATCACCGCGTATGCGCAATACAGGCTGCTGATCTGCGACCATATGTAAATCGGAGGCACCTTCATCATTCATTAATTTGAAAAAGGCATCTATTTGTGCCATGCGTTCACCCCTCTTCTAACTGTTGTCTGGGAAACCGGATTCCGACTCTGTTTTAAATACACTAGCTTAGTATAACTATCTCACTGAAATAATACAAATTATACTATTACTGTTTTTTTGATGTACTCTACCACTTCTTCGCGATCATCAATGATTTTAAACAGTTCCATGTCTTTTTCGCTGATGGTTCCATTTCCGACAAAACTTTCTTTCAACCATTCCACCAATCCCGACCAGAAACCGCTCCCCACCAGAACGATGGGAAAGGGTTTGATTCTCTTGGTCTGTATAAGCGTCAGCGATTCAAATAATTCATCCATAGAGCCGAAGCCTCCCGGCATGCAGATAAAGGCCATCGAGTATTTCATGAACATCACTTTTCGAACAAAAAAATATTTGAAATGTAATGGAAAGTTGGCATACGGGTTGGGGTCCTGCTCGTGAGGCAGACTTATATTCAGACCAATGGACACCGCTCCTCCCTCTGCGGCGCCCTTATTGGCGGCCTCCATGATTCCGGGACCGCCGCCGGTGATGATTGCATACCCCGATGCGGCCAGATCCCTGGCGATATCAACGGTCAGTGAATACCAGGGATGGTCAACTGGGGTGCGGGCCGATCCGTAGATGGTGACTGCTGGAGATTCCACCGTTGAGAGTGCGTCGAATCCTTCGACAAATTCCCCCATTATTCTGAACATTCTCCAGGAATCTCCCACCACCGTGTTGTCCAATTCATATTTCGGTTCAATGCTCATGTTGTTTCCCCTGAGGTGTTTTATCTTAGGCTCGCCGCTTTGCGAGATAGGTCTGCAGTTCTTTGGCCTGCTCGAGAATAGAAGAATCTACGCGGGTACTTCTGAATATTTTCTGGAGATACCGTTCACACAAGCGCCACTCCCCCTGCCATTTATAAATTCTGGCAATCTCAAGCCAGCCGCTGATTTTGAATTTCCTGGATCGGGTGCAGGTGAAAAGAATATCCAGAGCCTGCTGGAATTTATCAGCTGCCGCCAGGGCCCGGGCATAGCGAATTTTGTATTCCGTATTCTCAGGTTCAAGCTCTATGCTTTTGGCGCACAGATTCAGGGCAATGTCGTCGCCTTCGCCGGTTTTCAGGTAGACGGTGCCAAGCAGGCTGAGCGCCTCCCCGTCCGATTGATTGGCCACCAGAGCACGCTGCAGCCACGTGGCGGAGTCCTTGAGTTCTCCAAGATGAAAATAGCTTATGCCGATATATCGATAACACCGCGTTGCTCCTTGTACCCCCACCTTTGCATCATGCCATTTTTTCAGCTCCTCTATACACTCCCGATATTTGCCGATGCGAAACTGACAGACACCCAGTTGAAATTGCAGTTCACTCAAGGACGCTGCTTCTTCTTCCTCAGCACTGTTGAAAACTTTCAGGGCCCTGGTAAACGAATTGACCGCCTGACCGTACTCTTGCAATTTTTTCTCGCCCAGCCCCTTGTTGAAGAGCGCCATAAAATTGTGCGGCTCAATTTCAAGAACCTGGTTGAAGGCGTCAAAAGCAGCACTCGTCATATTCATCAAGGCATAGGCAACCCCCAGGCTGTTGAGAAGGTTGACATCGTGAGGGTCGAGTTCCAGCCCTTTACGGTACTCCTTCACTGCGGCCGACAGGTCACTTTCGCCGAAATAGGCGTCGCCGCTTACATTGAGGCTCAGGCTATCGAAAACAACGCTGCTGCCCGGGCCGAAAAACGTGCCGTGGAGCAGTGCTTTCATACAGTTGCGGGCGATTTCCGGTTTCTTGTAATCACGGAAGGGATAGGAGCTGATAGCGGCTGACAGTGAAAAGCGCCCACCCTGGTCTTCTGTCACTTTAGCAATCAATGTGGAGGCCCATTTCTCCGTGCTGGCAGCATTTTTTCCCGGCCGCATGATGAAATAGCCATCTTCATCGACCACGAAAATCTCCCTGTCGAGATGGGCTTTCATCACGGGATCGAGGATTTTTCTGTCAACAAAATCAGGCTTCATATAGACCAGGGAGAAGGTGCTGAAATCTCTCCACCGATAGGATAATTTTCTTACGGTGGCCCGGCTGATTGTTCGCAGTGGAAACAGTTCAGGGTTTACCTGAAGTTGATAGTCACAAAATGAATACGGCCCTCTTCTGCCGGCCTGCTGCAGCGCCTTCCAGGCCTCATCGATGAGGACCCCCGCCAGGCGGTCGTGAGGTTCGCTTCGGTGTCGTTCATCGTTGTAGGAACTAAATCCTATATGAATGCGCCTGAGCCCTGCATTTCTGGCGAAATTGGTCAGGGAATGGCACAGGGATTTAACAAATGCTTTCTCTCGGCGGCCAATTACCAGACAAAACACGGATTGTCCTAAATGGAAGAGCGGCAAAGAGAATCGATTGAATTCTTGCAGAAGCCGACCGGTTTCCGCCGTGTGACGAAAAGACTCTTTCAGCGAACGCGCAGGAGACAACGATTCAGCGAGCACCAGGTGGAGGTCTCCTTGAAGGGCGATCCGGTTTAGATAATCCTTGAGTGAGTTGACGCTTGCCAATGAGGTCAGCGGCTCGAGAAATGTGTTTCTGGTCTCAAGAAACCGCTCAGTTATTGCTGAACACGTTTCTTTGAGCCACTGTTTAGATCCTTTTTCCATCACCAACTCGTCAATCCCGCCCACGAGGATTGCGAGCTGACTCTTATACACATCTCCGAG
>JARFQM010000316.1 GCA_029287755.1 Desulfofustis sp.
CGGTGCGGTGATGGTTGTCGGCGGCGGCATCAGTGGCATGCAGTCGGCCCTTGATCTGGCAAATTCGGGTTTCAAGGTATATCTGGTCGAGAGTTCCCCGGCCATCGGCGGCAAGATGGCCCAGCTCGACAAGACGTTCCCAACCAACGACTGCTCAATGTGTATCGTCTCACCGAAACTGGTCGAGGTCGGGCGCCATCGTAATATCGAATTGCTCACCCACAGTGATGTCGCTGCGCTGGAGGGGGAAGCGGGAAACTTTACCGCCCGGATTACCCAGCATGCACGCTATGTCGATGTCGACAAATGCACCGGTTGCGGCCTCTGCGAGCTGGTCTGTCCGGTAACCCAGATTTCCTGGTGGCCCGAGCAGCCGGAGGAAGGGGAGAAAAAGAAAAAACTCAAGGCCAAGAACAAACGGCTGATCAGCGGTCCAGGGACGCCGCAGCCGACTAGGCTGGCAAAATGGACGTTCACGGTCGACGAGGAGAAATGTTCCAAGTGCGGCAGCTGCCACCGTGCCTGCCTGCACGGCGCGGTGGCCTGGCAGAAGAAGGAGATCGCTGCGATCGACCAGGAGAAATGCACCGGGTGCGGGGCCTGCTATGTCGCTTGTCCGGAAAAATTTCAGGCGGTGACCATCAGCGAGGCTGAAGAACTTGATAAAAACCTCGGCACTGCCATCAGGGCCCGCTCAGACGAAATCAAGAAAGTGCAGGGGGAGGTTCAGAGCCCGTCAGACTGTATCCGCTGCGGACTCTGTGCGCTGATGTGCACCAAGGTTATGGGCATCGGAGCCCTGAAAATGGTAGACGGCGGTATCGAGGCCGGAATCGATATCTGCCAGGTCTGTGGTGCCTGCGCCTCAGTCTGCCCGGTCAATTTTCTCGATGTCTCCGAGCTCACCGACAAGACGCCCCGACCGCTGCTCGACGGGTTCAACGAAGGGCTCAACTCGCGCAAGCCGGTCAATATATTTTATCCCCAGGCAGTACCCCGGGTACCGGTCATCGACGAGGCCAGTTGCGTCAGACTCAATACCGGCGAGTGCGGCACCTGTCAGGCGGTCTGCGGCGTGGGAGCCATCGACTACACCCATACGGTAAAGGAAAAAGAGATAGAGATCGGCTCGGTGATTTTTTCGCCGGGCATCGAAGTGTTCGACCCCGCCATCCGCGGCGAGTTCGGCTACGGCCTCCACAAGAACGTGGTGACCTCCATCGAGTTTGAACGGCTGCTTTCGGCTTCGGGTCCCACTTCGGGAACGGTGTCGCGTCCCGGTGACAACAAGCATCCCCGCAAAATTGCCTGGATCCAGTGTGTTGGTTCCCGGGATAACAGCTGCGGCCGGGACTACTGTTCGTCGGTCTGCTGCATGTATGCCACCAAGGAGGCCTATATTGCCAGGGAGCATGACTCCTCGATCGAGCCAACGATTTTTTATATCGACATGCGTTCGTTCGGCAAAAACTTCGATACCTATATCACCCGGGCGGAAGACCATAATGTCCGTTATGTCAGGGCGATGATCAGCAGGATTTATGAGGATCCTCAGACCGGGGACCTGGAGCTCCGTTATATTGACGATCAGGGTGAGCGGCAAGCGGAGATATTTGAGATGGTGGTGCTTTCGGTCGGCATCCAGGTAGCCGAGCAGACCCAAAAACTGGCTCAGACCCTGGACATCGACATGGATGCCTACGGCTTCGCAGTAACCGACGGTTTTCGACCGATGGCCGCCTCGCGGCCCGGAGTCTATGTGAGCGGCGCCTTCAACGGTCCCAAGGACATCCCGGAGACGGTGAGTGAGGCCTCCGGCGCCGCCCAGGCTGCCTCGGTGGGGCTGGCCGCAGCCCGAAACACCCTGCTCACCGAAGAGGTGCTGCCGCAGGAGAAGATAGAGGAGCCCGGCGATCCGCTGAGAATCGGCGTCTTCGTCTGCCATTGCGGCTCCAACATTGCCTCGGTGGTTGACGTGGCAGCGGTTACAGAATATGCGGCGACATTGCCCAACGTGGTGTTCGCCGACCATCCCATCTATACCTGTTCTCAGGATTCGGTCGAAACGATCAAGGACCTGATCAAGGAGCATGATCTCAACCGGGTGGTGGTCTCCGCCTGTTCACCTTCCACCCACGAACCACTGTTCATGTCGACGCTGCAGCAGGCGGGCATCAACAAGTATTTTTTCGACATGGCCAATATCCGTGATCAGTGCAGCTGGGTGCATCCTGCAGAGCCTGAACTCGCCACGGAAAAGGCCAAACGGTTGACCCGTATGGGCGTGGCTAATGCTGCTGCCGGCGAACCACTGAAGGAACTGGAGTTTGGCGTTGACTCCAGGCTGCTGATTGTCGGCGGAGGTGTCTCCGGCATGACCGCAGCCGTGGAAGCTGCCCGGCAGGGTTTTGGGGTCTGGCTGATTGAGCGGGAAGCGGAGCTGGGGGGGCAGCTTCTCCAGCTCAAACGGAGTGTAGACGGCCAGATTTTTAAAACGTATTTAGAAGAGTTAAAAGGAAAAATTGCAGCCGATGACAGGATCACGGTATTTACTTCCAGCGAAATAGTGGAACAGTCCGGTTTTGTCGGTTCGTTTGAAACGGAGATAATGACTCCTTCCG
>JARFQM010000292.1 GCA_029287755.1 Desulfofustis sp.
ACGACCATGGCGTCGCAGGCGCCGGTGATCACCGCCAGTTCCTGCTGCAGGAAGGTTCCGGCCGGCGGTACGCCATGTCTCTGCAGGATTTCGTTGGCGGTACAGCAGATGCCGCCAAGCTGAATGCCCTTGGCACCGATCTCCTTGGCGTAGTCGATCATTTCCTGCGACTGGGCCGCGGCAACGATCATCTCGGAGAGCAGCGGCTCATGGCCGTGAACTATGATGTTGACATGGTCCTCCTTCATTACCCCCAGGTTGGCTTCGGCCTGCAGGGGTGAGGGGCTGCCGAACATGACATCCTGGAGATCGGTAGCAATCATAGCACCGCCCCAGCCGTCGGCCAGCGAGGTTCGGGTGCCCTGTTTCATGAGATTTTTGTAGTCCTGATCAACACCCATATGGGTGCGGTGCATGATTTCCACTACCTCACGGTCGATGGCCCGAGGCTCGACTCCTTCCTTCTTCCATTTTTCCTGCAGAGGCTTTGGAGCACGCTTCAGATAGGCCAGGGTACCGCCGACCTTTCCGAACTCAGCGGCAGCCGCTTCGGCAACGCCCAGGGCGATTTCGTCGATATCCCTGTCCAGAGTCTCCCCGTCCACCTCAACGGTGGTGTCAACGCCGAAATAAGGCGCGATCTGGATCAGCTTGGCCGGATCCTTGATCTTGTAGTCGTCGGTCTCTTTTCGGGCTACGGAGAGAAAAGTCTCAACCACGCCGCGGCCGTGATCGGAGTGGGCCGAAGCACCGGCGGCGATCATCCGGGCAAAGTTACGGGCGCAGATGGTGTTGGCGGTAGCCCCGCACAATCCTTTTCTGGTGTCCTCGCCGTCGATTCCGCCCTTGGGCAGCGGCAGGCGGCACGGCCCCATGGCACAGTTCTTACAGCAGATGCCCTGCAGGCCGATGGCGCATGGTTTCATGGTCACGGCCCGGTCGAAGACGGTGTCGATCTGCAGCTTCTGGGCCCGCTCAATCATCTGCTGGGTTGAAGGTTCGATCGATGCCTCTCTCGGGTTAGCGAGTTTTGGATCTTTTGCTGCGGTTTTAGCTTTTGATTCTACCATCTTGTAATCCTCCACAAATTAATTCTGTGTTAGTCCGCAAATATTTTTCCATCTGACACCACACAGATCCACTTACTTACGCTTATGGAATCTGTCCAGCATTTGTAGAATTTTTTCCTGCTCCGTGTACTGTTCGGCAGCCGGAGTCAGGGTTATCTCTTCGGTCTCACCTTGGGCGCGCTGGGCGGCCAGTTTCTCTTTTTCCGCGGCACGCTTCTGACGCAGTTCCTTCTCTTCCGCATCGCGGGCGGCGCGGGCATCGGCAGCGGCCTGCTTCTCGGCCTCTTTCTTTGCCTTGGCGTCGGCCTCGGCCTTGGCCTTGGCTTCCTCTTCGGCCTTGGCCTTGGCCTCTGCATCTGCCTTGGCTTTGGCTTCCGCGTCAGCCTTGGCCTTGGCTTCCGCCTCTGCTTTGGCCTTGGCGTCCGCTTCGGCCCTGGCCTTGGCATCTTCTTCGGACTCAGCCGGTTCAGCGGCCGGTTCGGGTTTGGCCTCTACCTTCTCCTCTTTGGCCGGGGCCGGAGCGGCAGCCGCCTTGGCTGGAGCCGCTTCTGCCTTGGCCGCCGGAGCCGCTTTCTTGGCCGGAGCGGTCTTCTTCTCTTCCTCGATGGTCAGATCGGGTTCCGGAGCCAGGGCTCCAAAATCGATGGCGACATCGTCCGTCATTTTGCTGATCGGCGCCGCGTCGGCGAGGCTGCCGCCATCGGCCAGAGCGTTGATGAACTCCTTGGTCAGCCGAATCGACTCGGGGTGCCGCATAATCAGGATATTGGTGCCGCTGAGCAGATAGGAGACGGCTCCAACCGCTTCCATCAGGATGCCCCTGCGCTCAGGATCGCCGAGCAGCGGTGCCTCCTCGACGGTCTGCTTTGCTTCCTTGCACTTCCAGACCTCGTTGCCGAGGTTGTTGATCAGCGGGTACTGGAGCTTGTCGTCTCCCTGGGTCATGGCCGCCATGCTGAGGCGTTCCATGACCGAGTAGGAATACTCGAGTCCGTAGCCGAGACCGCCGGTAGTAGGATCTACGATGACCCGCTCCATCGGCATACCGAAGTTCTCGAGCAATATATTGATCTGCTTGGCCAGGTTGACATCGATCGGCGAGGAAGAAATCAACGAGTGATTGTAGCCCATGGCGGCGGCGGCAATGCCCTTGTAATTCTTCTCTTCGACCGGCCCCATCAGCAGATTCTCGCTGTCACAGGATTCACAGATGGCCTTGAGCACCTCTTCATCCTTATCCGGATTGGCACATCCCCAGACGATCAAGGGCACGTCGATGGCGTCGAGAACTTTCTTGGCCGTCTCGGCCGCTGAGGCGGCGCTGGCATCCTTGTCATTGGGATCAACTGACTTCAACTGCAGGACGATGGCCTGGGCGCCATAGTCTTCAACGCATTTCTTGGCCCAGGCTGCCGGATCAGAGATCACATCTTTGAACGGCGCCACCGCGGCCTCCGGCCAGTCTTCCGGTTCCATGTCCCAGATTTCCATGGCGATGATAGGCTTGTTCGGCATGTCGCCTTCGAACGTATAGAAGGGATAACATGTCTCTCCACCGACGGTCAGGGCGGCGGCGCCTTTACCAATGGAAATTTCCTTAATTCCACCGGTATAAGACTCTTTCTTGAGTTCAAATGCCACTTTAGCCTCCTTCAGTTTTTTGAGTTAATCTCCGGTCAGTTCAACCGGCCGAACGGCTGCATGGACCCCAGCCGCTCAACCCACTGTACCCATAAAAATTCCACCACTACAACAAAGTCGCTTTTAATGTAGGTAAATAAAAACCGGCACCACCTAGTATTAATGGAAACCAGTGCTTATTTCAAATAACCTGACAACTTTTTTCAATTCCTCGACACCAACGCCTTCCAGGCCGCCACACGCTCCTTGACCTTGGGAAATTTCTCGATCTCCGTATGTGGTATGAACATCGCCGCCACGTAATGATCCATATAGGAAGGGGTTTCCGAGAGTTCGAAATTGGTCATCTTTTTGGTCACTTCGACCACGTCTTTTCGTATTCGGTTGGTGAGCGAACTCATCCGCGCTCCCATCAGCGAACCGTTGCCGATGAAAATCACCCGCTCGGCATCGATCTCCGGCAGCAGACCGATGGTCATCGCCTTCTCCAGGTCGATATAGCTGCCGAAACCGCCGGCCAGGATAATACGCTCGATCATGTCCATGGAGAAGCCAACCTCCTCGAGCAGGGTCATGCAGCCGCTGTAGACCGCGCCTTTGGCCCGGATGAGGTTGTCGATATCTATTTCGGAGATGGTGATGTCCCGACCGATCTGGGTTTGATCCTCGTAGGCCAGGACGTATTCCCAGACACCGTTGTTCTTTCTGATGCGCTCGGTATCAAGATCCTGGTTGAATTTACCCCGGTTGTTGAGCACTCCCATCTCGAACATCACCGCTACCATGATGATAAGGCCGGACCCGCAGATCCCCTTGGGACGCACGTCGCCGATGGTCAACAGCATCGGCTCGAAGCTCACCGGATCCAGGGAAAAGTCCTCGATGGCGCCGCGGGCCGCCCGCATGCCGAATTCAATGCCGCCGCCCTCGAAGGCCGGTCCGGCCGAACAGGCGGTGCAGGCCAGCCAGTCCTTGTTGCCGATAACGATTTCGGCATTGGTGCCGATATCGAGGAACAGGGTCAGCTCTTCTTCACGGTAAAGTCCGGTGCCCATGATGCCGGCCACGATATCCCCGCCCACATAGCTGGAGATTGCCGGGTAGAGCAGGGCAATGACATGTTCGTCCAGATCGAGGCCGATGGTGGCCGCCCTGAACGGCGGGTACATGGTCGAGGCCGGGACATAAGGGGCCCGGCGCAGGTAGCTCGGGTCGATGGCCAGGAGCAGCTGGGTCATGGTGGTATTACCCGCCATGGTGATGGTGGCAATGTTCTCCTGCTCCACCCCTGCCCTGCTGATGATTTTCCCGAGCACCTTGTTGATCGTACCGACGACTGTCCGCTGCAGCGTCTCCAGTCCGTCTCCCTTTTCGGCGAAGATCATCCTGCTGATGACATCCTCGCCATAGCTTATCTGGCCGTTGAAGTCACCGTCCTCGGCCAAACTCTCACCGGACTTGAGGTCGATGAGCTGGGCATAAATAGTGGTCGTGCCGATATCCAGGGCGATGGCGTAGGTCTGATCCGTGGTATCGCCCGGCTGGATGTTGGTAATCAGCGTCTTGCCGTCATCACGAACCGGGCGGACCAGGGTGACGGTAACCTTGAAATCATGCTCGCGCAGAATGGAGGGCAGTTTACGGATCACTGGAATAGTGAGTTCCAGTTTGTGTTCGTCTGCTTGTAATTTGAGAAATTCTATAAGCCTGGTGACGTCCGGCATGTTGTTCTGGGCGTCGGGGGGAGGCAGTTCGAGGAAGGCCTTTTCAACGGGAGGGATGAATAATCCGCGTTCCTTGAGGCTGCTAAAATCCATCTGCTGGATTTTGGCGGTTTGTCTGGGCTTTACCTGCTGATCGAAAACCGAGCGATCCATGGCCGACTCGACCGGCACCCGAATGGTTGCATCTCCGGTCACTCTGGCCTGGCAGGCCAACCTGTAGCCAGCCTCGATATCTTCTTGGCTGAGGCGTTCGGAGACTCCCTCGGCTACATTTCCCTGCTCGATCAGGACCCGGCATTTAGCGCAGACACCTTCCCCGCCGCAGGAGGCATTGATATGAACCCCTGCCTGCAAGGCACTGCGAATCAAACTGTCCCCGTCAGAAACCTCGATGGATCTCTGGTAAGGAAGAAATGTGATTCTACTTTGACTCATCCGAACTCCGGGTACCAGTAAACAACGACAGCGAGCAGCCTAAATTAAAGCCTGTTTAATGTACTCAAAAATGAAGATTTTTTAAAAAGAAATCTTTAACTTAGTGAACAACAGAAAGGTGCCCGCCCGGGCCATGCTGGACTGACCAGTTTTCCATGCGACTTAACTGTTCTGTATTGATGGTAATTTTTGGTAAAAAAAAATAACCAAAGAAGAATCAACACTAATACTTTTTTTTCGAATAAGAAAAATGAATAGGAGCGCAATGGTGCGCCGGCAGGGGCTGTCGTGCTGCTGAGCCAGTCTTTTCGGCCAAATTGAACCGATGCTGCATCCGCATGCCAGGTAATACCGCATTGTGGTAGTCGCTCAACAACTAGAGCCGGTCCGCCAGTTCAACAGCTTCGAAAATGGCCCGTTTGGCATCGACCTCAACCGCTTTTCGGGCACCCCCTACGAGGTGATAGGCTACCTCTGAGGTGTCGAGATCGGCGGCGAGCTCAGTCTGCGATTCCTGACCGGCGCAGACTACGATGGTATCAACCTCGAGTGTTTTGCTTTCTCCTTCGTGTTCGATAGTCAAACCGCTCTCGTCGATTGACAGATAGCGAACCCCGACAAGAAATTTCACCCGGTTCTTTTTCAACACCGAGCGATGAATCCAGCCGGTGGTTTTGCCCAGGTTAGCCCCCGGTTTGGTGGTTTTGCGCTGCAGCAGGTAGACCTCTCGCCGCGGCTCCAGCTCGGCAGCACGGCAGAGCCCCCCGCCGCTGCGATAGGACCGGTCGATACCCCATTCGGCCATGAACCGATCCGGATCTGGCGTGGCGTCCGGGGCGTGGAGCAGGTAGGAAGCCGCATCGAAACCGATCCCGCCGGAGCCGATCACCGCAACCCTCTGGCCTGCCTCTTTCTGGCCGGAGATAAGCTCATGGTAGTAAATCACCTTTTCATGATCGGCACCTGTCAAGGTCAGTTCTCTGGGCCTGACGCCGGTGGCCACCACAATCTCGTCAAAATGAGCCAGGGTCTCGACGGAGGGAGCGGTCGAGAGTCTCACCGTTACCTTCAGGGTGTCAAGCATCTGGATAAAATAGCGCAGGGTCTCGGTAAACTCTTCTTTGCCGGGTATCTTGGCGGCCAGCAGAAACTGACCGCCAAGCTCATCGTCTTTTTCGAACAGGGTCACCCGATGCCCCCGTTCTGCCGCTGCGCAGCTGCAGGCCAAACCGGCTGGACCGCCGCCCACCACAGCTACCGTTTTGGACTTCCCCGCTTGGACAAGCGGGGCCTCCAATTCCCTGCAGGCACGCGGATTGACCAGGCAGGAGGCGGTCTGCCGGGAAAAGATGTGATCGAGGCAGGCCTGGTTGCAGCCGATACAGGTATTGATCTCCTTTTCTTTACCCAGCCGTGTTTTCCTGACCCAGTGGGGGTCGGCCAGAAAGGGCCGGGCCATGCTTACCATGTCGCTGCGTCCCTCGGCCAGACACCGTTCGGCCTCCTGGGGCATATTGATGCGATTGGTGGCCACCAGGGGGAGATTTACCTCTTTTTTCAGTAATCCGGTGACCCAGGTGAAGGTCGCCCGGGGCACCACGGTGGCGATGGTCGGAATTCTGGCCTCATGCCAGCCAATGCCGGTGTTGATGATCGTAGCCCCGGCCTTTTCTATCTCTTTGGCCAGCATGACGACTTCCTCCCAGGTGCTGCCTCCTTTGACGAGGTCGAGCATGGAAAGTCGAAAAATGATAATGAATTCTTCCCCGATCCGCCTCCGGACCGCCTGGACAACCTCAATGGCGAAGCGGCTTCGGTGGCTGAATGGCCCGCCCCATTGATCATCACGCCGGTTGGTCTTCTCGGCCACGAACTGATTGATCAGGTAGCCCTCAGAACCCATGATCTCCACGCCGTCATAGCCGGACAGGTGGGCTAGCTCGGCACACCTGGCGAAATCGTCGATGGTGGATTTCACTCCTCTGTCTGAAAGCGCCCTGGGCCGAAAACGATTGATCGGCGCCCTGATGGCGGAAGGGGCAACACAGAAGGGGTGATAGCCGTAACGGCCGGAATGGAGGATTTGCAGACAGATCTTCGTCCCGGTTTCGTGGACCAGATCGGTGATGATCCGGTGCTTGCCAACCTGCGAGGTGCGGGCTAGACGACTGGAAAAGGGGAACACCCAGCCAGCCCGGTTCGGAGCCACCCCGCCGGTAACGATAAGGCCGACTTCTCCCTCCGCCCGTTCACGGAAATAGCGGGCCAGCTTCCGGTAACCGTCTTTTTCCTCCTCCAGCCCGGTGTGCATGGAGCCCATCAGGATGCGATTCTGCACGGTGGTGAACCCGAGATCAAGGGGTTCAAAGAGGTGGGGGTAGCGCTGGTGTGTTTCAGACATGGTTTTCAGTGGTTATGGTTCTTACGGGGCCGCAATACCTATTGTGTCCCTCGTGTATTGAATGATATAACCTTAAAACATTTGCTGAGATAGGGACACAATAGGTATTGTGTCCCCGTTCATCCTTTCATATAACACCTGAGCTCACCTGTCATCATGCATTACCAAGGCAACATATTTCGCCCGCCAAGCGAGGCCAATTCAATCCTTCTCCAGGTCACCACCGGCTGCTCCCACAATAAATGCAGTTTCTGCGGGATGTACAAGCAGAGCCGATTCTCCATCAAGAGCGAGGAGCTCATCATGGCAGATATCGACTTTGCCGCTCGCCACTGCCGGCACCAGAAACGTCTTTTCCTGTGCGACGGAGACAGCCTGATCCTGCCCCAGAAACGGCTGCTGCCCATCCTCGAAACAATCCGCGCGAAACTGCCATGGGTGGAGCGGGTAGGTACCTACGCCAACCCTAAAAGCATCGCCCTGAAAAGCCCGGACGAACTTCGCGAACTGCGCAGCCTGGGACTTGCCATCGCCTACATGGGTCTGGAATCGGGCGATGACGAGACCCTGGAAAAAATTAACAAGGGCTGTGACCGGGCCACAATGATTGAGATGGGCGGAAAAATCCGCTCTGCGGGAATTAAGCTTTCCATCACTGTCATTTTAGGGATAGCCGGTCCCGAACGAGCGCAGACTCACGCCAGGCTGAGCGGCACGGCGCTCAGTGCAATCGATCCCGAATTCGTCGGCGCCCTGAGCCTTATGCTGACCCCCGAGACCCCGCTCCATCAAGAGTATCTGCAGGGAGAGTTCAGCCTGCCGGGGCCGCAGGATATGCTCGCCGAACTGCGCACCATGCTGCACCACACCGAACTGAGCGGCGGCTACTTTCACGCCAACCACGCCTCCAATTATCTGCCGATCAAAGCCCGGCTGCCGGAGGACAAGGAGGCCACCCTGAAGCTGATCGACCGGGCTCTGAAGGGTGAAATCGGCTTAAAACCGGAATATATGCGAGGCCTTTAGCGGGGTCTTCAGCCACTGCCGAGCTGCAGAAGATCCTCTTTAACCTCGCCCTCCATGACCACGGCGCTGCCGTCCGGCCCCACGATCACGAAGGTAACCAGGGCATCGACTGCAATTTCCTGTGATTGCTTGAGGCGGATTTCCTGCTTGAGCACCGCCGAACGATGGCCAAACTTTTGCAGAGCGGTCGACACCTCAAGCCTCATCCCGGGGCCAACCGCTATGCGATAATTCACGTTGATGTTGACCACCATGAACACCAGTCCCCGGGCGGCCCATTTGTTGAGATCGATATGAGCCTCGAGCATGGCCCACCGATCCTCTTCGAGAAATTCCAGATAACGGGCATTGTTGACATGCCCGTAAATGTCCATGTGGTAGCCGCGGGTAATGATCTCGGTGAGAATCTTCATGGGCTGGCCCCCAGCCTTCGTCAGTCCTTACCGAAGGCCTTGAGAAAGAGCTGCAAGGCCTCCGGATTGTTCGATTTGATCTTGCCGGAGAGAAAATCTCCCAGCCCGGGTCGATACCCTTCATTCCAGATCGACACGAAGAAGGACTCGTCTGTTTTGCATACGCAATCGGCCTCGTCAACCGTCCGGCCGTCCTCAACCGTACAGGTCCTGTCGTCAAGACGCACCGTCTTCTTGGCAGCGCCAAGGGAAAAATAGTAAACCAGCGGTTCACTGACCACTCCCGGCACGAACGAGCCAGGCAGAGAAGCAAAAATCGCAGCTACCATAGCGCACCCTTCAGGCAGTCGTCGCCAGCCGCTCTTCAAGCAGTTCGGCGACATCTTTTGGTTTGAGTCTCTCCTCCAGATCGGCGCCTTTGACACCGTCTTCGAACATGGTCATGCAGAAAGGACAGTTGGAGAGCAGCTCCGGGGCACCGGTGGCAGCGGCCATCTGCACCCGCCTGACATTGATTCGCTCACCGATGTTCTCATCGGCCATGATGCGGCCGCCGCCGGCGCTGCAGCAGAACCCCTCGGTTCGGTTCTTGTCCATCTCGACGATGGTGCCGCCGGCCGCCTTGATCAGATTGCGGGGCGCTTCGTAAATGTCGTTGTGCCGCCCCAGATAGCAGGAGTCGTGATAGGTGCAGGTAAACTCAGTGGGCGTGAGGGCGAGCTTTCCATCGTTGAGAAGCCCCTCGAGAAATACGGTGTGGGATTCCACCTCGAGGGTAAAATCGAAATCCCGGTAATCTTTGGCCAGGGTGTTGTAGCAGTGCGGACAGGTGGTCACCACCTTTTTGGCGCCGCTGGCCTGAAGTGTTTCCACGTTCTCCATGGCCAGGCTCTGATAGAGATACTCGTTACCCATCTTGCGCATCGGCTCGCCACAACATTTTTCCTCCTTGCCGAGGATGCCCACCTTGACCCCTGCGGCCTGGCAGAGCTTCACGAAACTGTTGGCGATCCTGATGTTTCGTTTATCGAAAGAGCCGTAACAGCCGACAAAATAGATAACGTCAACCTCGGGATCTTCAGCAATGGTCTTGATACCCGACTCTTCGGCCCAATCCCCCCGCGACGCATAGCCGCTGCCCAGAGGATTTCCGTTCACCTCGGTCGCCTCCATAGCGGTCATCACCTCATCACCGGGGAACTCACCTTCCATGAGCACCATTGACCGACGCAGTTCTATGATTTTGGGCACATGCTCAATGGCCGCCGGACATACTTCCTGGCAGGCCCGGCAGGTGGTACAGGCCCAGAGCGCCTCTTTGGTGATTGTGTCGATGAGCGGCTCCTGCGGATCAGCAAAGGCCGCTTCGGTGATTTGATTTACCACCTTCATGGGCGACAGCGGCTTGTCGGTGAGCCAGGCGGGGCAGCGGTCCTGGCAGCGCTTGCACAGGGTGCAGGCATCCCCGTCGTAGATGTCTTTCCAGCTCAGGTCCTGGATTTCTGTGGCCCCGAACTTTTCCGCCTCCTCATCTTCCAGGTCAAGAGTTACCAGCTTTCCCTTGGGGCCGCGATCGGCAAAGATATAGTTGGCGGACGTAGTCAGGATGTGGCGGAACTTGGTGAACGGCACCAGCGCGAAAAAGCCAATGACCAGGAAGAAGTGCAACCACCAGGTAAGTTTATGCAGGGTCAGCAGACCAGGTTCACCCACGGCGCCGAGCATTTTGGCGAAGGCAAGGCCGACCGGCGACCAGAGCGCCAGCGGACTGCCCGTTTCAGTCACCGCCATACGGGCCCCCTCGACGACGAAGCCGGTGATCAGAATAACGAACAGCAAGGCATGCATAATGGCGTCATCACTTTTGGTTTCCAGCCCTTCAGGCTTGAGCACGTAGCGTCTGATGAACAAGCCAATCAGCATGATCAGTGCTGCTAACCCGGCAAGATCAAGCGCCAGCGAGAAAAATTTATAGAATCCGCCCTGCAGGAATACCAGCCCGAACAGCGGGTCGGTGAAATCGGCCTGGATGAATACCAGGGTAGTGCCGATGACCAATACCAGAAAACCCCAGAAGAAGAGCCCATGCAGCAGGCCTGCTCCCCCGCCTCGGCGGACTTTGCTCTGCAACAGGACATCTCTGAGCATGGCGCCGATCCGCGCGCCCGGATTGTCGAAGCGGTCGAGCTCTTTGCCTTGCCTGTACACCTTGCTGCGGGTGAGAAAAGATCTGGCCACGAAGATCATCGCGCCGATGGCCAGGAGATACATCGGTACCAGAGTCAGTGGTCCGTGGCCTACATTCCAGTAGATTTCTCGGGTAAATTCCATCCTTCCCTCCAATACCGGGTTTTCGTCCTGAGAGGTAGAGAACTGTTCTGACTCTTTATATACGGCATTAACGTTAAGGTCAAGCCAAAAGATGCATGAGCCGCCCCTTATTTATCCCTATTAACTATTGAAATAACATGTTATTTATTTGTTTGACAGAAAGCGCACGGGCATGCTAGTATCGACCTGTAAATTACGTAAAGGTAAAATAAAAGAGAAGTACTCCCTGCCGCATCCTGCGTGCCGGCAGCCCCTTCGACGGTTCACAAACCAGGGACACTATCATGAACGACGAGTCTGCAGAAGCCACCCAGATCGGGGCCCTTGCCAAACAGCTCAACATCACCACCAGAACCATCCGCTACTATGAAGAGATCGGCCTGATGGGCACCATCGAACGCAGGGAAGGGGCGACCAGGAGCTACAGCAGGGACGATGTGCTGAGGCTCAAGTTCATCCTCAAGATGAAATCCCTGGGCATCAGTCTGAAAGAAATTCAGGAACTGTCTGACATCTTTGACATTAACGATCAGGATTTTGCGACCATAACCCCCAAATTGATCGAAATTCTTGACCATCACATCACCAGGCTGGACGAAAAAATGGTCAGCCTTTCCTCCCTGCGCCAGGATATCGTCGAATACCGTCAGCGCATCATGAACCTGCTCAACGAAGGCGGAGCCTGACGCCTTCAGCGCAGTCCTTTATTCACCTGCAGCCGCCGGATAAGTTCCAGGGCCGTTTCAGGTCGCCGCATATACTTGTCGAAAAAGTGTCTTTGCAGTAAAAATGGGAAAGGTACCAGTTCCCTTCCCTGCCATTCAACCTGGGAGTTCGTCATGGAATTCTGTACTGCGGTAAACTGTATGGACGGCCGCGTCCAAATCCCCGTCATCTCTTATCTAAAAGAACGTTTCAAGGTCGACTACGTGGATGTGGTGTCCGAAGCCGGACCCAACAGAATCCTGGCCGATGGTCTTGACGATCAATTACTGGAATCGATCTGGGCACGTGTTGAAATTTCAATTTCTGAACACGATTCCAAAGGTGTTGCAGTTATCGGTCACCACGACTGTGCCGGCAATCCGGTCGGGGAGTCGGAACAGCGACTCCACACCGCCGCCGCGGTGCGACGTGTGCGTGACCGGTTTGCAGCCGTTCCGGTTATCGGCCTTTGGGTCGACCATAACTGGGAGGTGTCCGAACTCCCGCTCGAGTAAGCGAGACAACAAGGCCGCTTGACGGCATTGCCCGACAATTGCGGCTGTTGTCTCAGGTAGATAAATTTGCAGATCGGGTTGTCACATCCATTTTTTCAGAGGTTTACCATGCAAAAGCTCCGAATAGGCGTGCTCAGCACTGCCAAGATTGGTACAGAAAAGGTTATCCCAGCCATGCAGCAGGGCCGGCTCACCGAGGTGACCGCGATCAGCTCCCGGTCGGCCGGCAAAGCCCGGGCAGCGGCAGAAGCGCTGGGCATCGAAAAACATTATGGCTCCTACGAGGAAATGCTTGCCGACCCCGAGATCGATGCCGTCTACAACCCGCTGCCCAACCACCTGCATTGCCCGTGGAGCAAAAAGGCCATGCAGGCCGGAAAACATGTGCTCTGTGAAAAACCGCTCGGCCTCACCGTGGATGAGATAGAAGATCTCATCAGAACCCGCGACGAGTGTCAGGTGAAAGCGGCGGAAGCTTACATGGTAAAATCATGCCCCCAGTGGATCGATGCCAGGATACGGGTGCGCGGCGGAGAGATCGGTGAACTGAGGATGATTCAGGCCTTTTTTTCCTACGACAACCGGGACCCGGAGAACATCCGCAACATCGTCGAAGTCGGAGGCGGCGCCATGTGGGATATCGGCTGCTATCCGGTGCTGGTTTCCCGCTATCTCTACGAAAGCGAACCTCTGCGAACCGCGGCAGCCATTGATTTCGACCCGGTCATGAAGACTGATCGCCTGACCAGCGTCATCCTCGAATTCGACCGGGGCCAGGCAATCTTCGGGGTCTCCACCCAGCTGGTGCCCTATCAGCGGGTGCAGCTGCTCGGCTCCAGCGGCCACCTCGAAGTGGTCATCCCCTTCAACGCTCCCAATGATCGCCCCTGCGTACTGCGCTGGGACAGCGGAACTCTGGTGGAAGAAGAAATCGTCAGTCATTCATTCGAGGTCATGGATCAATACACCCTGCAGGGCGACGACTTTGCCCGGGCGGTGCTCGAGGGAGCAGAAATAAAATCTTCGCTGGAGGACGGCTTGGCCAACACCAGGGTAATCAAGGCGATTTTCACCGCTGCCGCAGAACAGCGCTGGGTGAGTATTTGAGGGTTTCTGGAGACGGCAGGATTGGAGTTGAACCTGGCCGACAGAGGAGTCCAGGCTGCCCCTAATCTTCTCAGCCGGCCATGGCCGCCCGCTCCCCATCCGAACCTACTAAAGTTCAGGGATCTCAAGGCCGAGCGGCACCAGGACAGCATCGTTGAACTCTTGCTGTACCGCTTTGTCGGTCTGGCCCTCTGCCCTTTCGGCGATATCCATGATCTTTGCGGCCACTCTTTGGGTGCGCTTTCGGCAGTCGATCCGGGCCTGCTCCAGACCATCCCAGTTCTTGTGCTCGACAAATCCTTTCCAGGCTAGGCCAAGTTCCGGGAACAGTTCCTGCCTGAGTCCGTCCACAAAAGAGACAAAGAGAGCGAGGGTCGATTCTTTTCGCACCTTGACCAGATGGGCGAGCACGCCGCGAGGATGGGTGTCGGCCAGCACATCCCTGACCGCCCTGCTGACAAATTCAATCACCGAGCCGGGGAAGCGGCCGATCAGTCTCCGCTGTGTCTCACTGTCCAGGGATTCTTCAAGCAATTCGCCAATTTCATGGTAGATGAATAGATGACGCTCGTTCACCGCGATCTGGTCGAGGACCGCGGACAACTTCTGCTGATCGAGCTCACCGCCCGCCAGGAGCCCGTAACTGTTCAGAAAATAGCGATAGGAACTGCGGCATGACGAGCGCAGTTCCTGAATGTGATCGTAGAGAAAATAGCGCAACGGTTCGGTGCGCACGAGGACCTGTCCCTCCTGCACCATGGCAAGCGGACTCGCCATTTCCCGGGCATGCTCCCTGCCGAGCAGGAGCACGGGGCAATCCTCCATGCTCAGGTGGTCGACTACCTCGGCCAGGAAGAAGATGGCTTTCATCGATCTGCCGTGACCGGCGCCATAGATATAAGGCCGGGCACCATTATTGCCGTTGACCGCGTTGACGTCGTCGACCGGGCATGTACGGCCATTCAGAGTGAGCGGCCGGAACTCTTGTTGAGCGATCTCCTCCCAGTAGGATTCCCTTGCCTCTATCCAGTCGAGAAGCTCGGCCGCTTCCGGCTCACTCCAGGGCTGCAGGCCCTTTTCCCATTTATAGAGATTACGCAGCTTGAGAACCAAGGAACACATGGAGTAGATGCCGTGGTCCCTGGCATCGGAGATATCGCAATTGTACTGGACCTCTTTTATCAACTGCTCGTCTGGCACTAAGTTTTTAATTGGCAGGTTCATCGGTAGACAATTTTCCTTTTTGAAAGCAGACAAATAAGATAGTCTCGGATATAGGATATACATCATGGACCCCTTTACCAGACGAGCCATCGAGATCATCGCCAGAATCCCGCCCGGCAAGGTGACCACCTATCTGATTGTGGCCACGGCGGCCGGCAACCATTGCGGTGCCAGACAGGTCGCCAGAATATTGCATTCGAGTTCCGAAAAATACACGCTTCCCTGGCACCGCGTGGTCAATCAGCAGCGGAGGATTTCTCCGCGGGCCTCGATGAGCCACCTGAACCAGCAGCAGTTGCTCGAGGAAGAGGGGGTGGTCCTGGACGGCAACGGCACCATCGATTTTGACCGCTACCTCTGGCTGCCCTGAGCGGCTGAGCCGGCAGGCCGCTGGGCCAGCCTTGGGCGAACTCGGGAGCGCCCTATTTCGACCTGGCCAGGGCCGTTAAAATATGCAATAGTGAGCCTCATAACCGAATCAAGGATCAGCAACAAGGGAGAGCATCATGCCGGAAACATTCAAAGCCTATCAGATCAGCAAAGATGAGGATGGTCAGAAACTGAGTTTCACCGAATTGACGGAAGACGATCTCATGGACGGCGACGTGACCGTCAAAGTCGAATATTCCACCTTGAATTACAAAGACGGTCTGGCCCTGACCGGCAGCGCACCGGTGGTCAGGCGCTTCCCGTTGACCCCGGGCATCGACTTCGCCGGTACGGTCATCAAGTCGAGCAACCCGAGATTCAAAGCCAACGACGAGGTCATACTCAACGGCTTTGGCGTCGGCGAGGTCCACAGCGGCGGCTATGCTGAAATCGCCAGGGTCAGCGGTGACTGGCTCGTGTCCAAGCCCGAAGGTTTAAGCGCCAGGCAGGCGATGGCAGTGGGGACGGCAGGCTACACCGCCATGCTCTGCGTGCTCGCCTTGGAAAAACACGGCCTCGAGGCGGGTGATGGAACGATTTTGGTTACCGGTGCTGCCGGCGGAGTAGGCAGCGTTGCCCTGCTGCTGCTGAGCAAGCTCGGATACCAGGTGACCGCCGTCACCGGCCGCCCCGAAGAGGCGGATTATCTGCGCTCACTGGGAGCCGCAGAAATACTCGACCGCCAACCGTTTGCAGAAAAGGCCCGGCCCCTTGGTAAAGAACTCTGGGCCGGCGCCGTGGATGTGGCCGGCGGCAACACCCTCGCCAACGTCATCAGTCAAACAAAGTACGGGGGTGCGGTTGCCGCCTGCGGGCTGGCCGATTCGATGGCCCTGCCTACTTCGGTGGCACCTTTTATTCTGCGCGGCGTCACGCTCTACGGTATCGACTCGGTAATGGCCTCGCTTGCAGTTCGTGAGCAGGCCTGGCAGCGCCTGGTCAGCGATCTCGACCTGGAACGGCTGGATGGCCTGGTCAAGGAGATTTCACTGGCGGACCTGCCGGAGGCGGCCGCGGCGATCATGGCCGGTTCGGTGCGGGGACGCACGGTGGTGAAAATCAGCTGAACAGCCTGTTAAAAATTGAATATATCTTCACGAACGTGATCCAGGGCCGGGAATCTGGCCCTGACCCGCTGCACTGAGTGCAGATCGATTTCGGCCGTCACATTGACCGCCCCGTCCGGGGCCTGGGCAACCACCAGGCCCCAGGGGTCGACCACCATGCTTCTTCCGAAGCAGATATGATCGGGCGGCGCCTCGCCCCACTGACCGACACCGACCACCCAGCACAGGTTTTCTATGGCCCGGGCCCGCACCAGAACCTCCCAGTGGTCCCTGCCGGTCTGCATGGTAAAGGCAGCGGGCAGCAGAATGACATTGGCGCCCTTCTGGACAAGCCTTCTGAACAACTCCGGAAAACGCAGGTCGTAGCAGGTGGCCAGACCAAAATTGAACTCACCGATGGAGAACTGCACGGTCTCCAGGCCCGGGCTGATCACCGCTGATTCCAGATATTTTTTGCCCCCGGGTATCTCCACATCAAACAGGTGGAGTTTTCGATATCTGGCTACCAGTTCGCCGTCCGGACCGAAGACCACCGCACAATTGTAGATGCTCATCCCAGCCCTCTCCAGATAGCTGCCAATATGGATATGGCAGCCAAGATCGGCGGCCCGGGTCCTGAGCGTGTCGAGATAGGGTGAGTTGTCGACGGTTCGGGCCTGCTCCTCTTTGCTGCTGTCCGGTCCGATAAAATCGGCATGTTCGGGCAAGACAATCAGCTCCGCTCCCCGGTCCGCCAGTTCAGCGATCGCCTCCAGGGCCGCCTGCAGATTGTCCGGGGGGGAATCGCCGCTGTTGAGCTGGGCCATGCCGATGATGAGGGTCGCGTTCTTCGGTTCAACTGCCATTGTCCTGTTCTCCGGGCAACTATTGTTTATTTCCGGGGTGCTTCCGGTTTCCCTTTATTTTGAAAATTTTAGTGGTATAACAGAGCCGTGTAGATTTTCCAGCCGCTCATACCAGATGGGCAATCAATAGCTTACTCAAAAAATTTACAATGCTCGGCACCATTTTCAACGTCATCGCCATCATCTGCGGCAGTCTGCTCGGACTGCTGTTCAGAAAAGGGCTCCCCGACAATTACAAAGAAATCATCATGAGCGGCATCGGGCTTTCGGTGATCCTTATCGGGGTTAAAAGCGCTCTGAGTTCCGACCAGTTGCTGATCGTCATACTGTCGGTGATAATAGGTGCAGCCCTGGGTGAGTTCTTGAGAATCGAGGCCAAGCTCGAATCACTGGGCAGCTATCTTGAGCACCGGCTGGCCGGCAGATCGGGCGACAGCTCCTCCTTCACCAGGGGCTTCGTGACCGCCAGCCTGGTATTCTGCGTCGGTTCCATGGCCATTGTCGGTTCGCTTGAAAGCGGGCTCACCGGCAACCACCAGACCTTGTACGCCAAATCAATCCTGGACGGCGTCACCTCCATTATTTTCGCCTCCACCCTGGGTATCGGGGTCCTGTTCTCAGGGGCTGCGGTATTTTTCTACCAGGGAGCCATCACCATGACCGCGGTGTTCATGAAGAACTTTCTGGTTGCCGAGACGATTTCCCAGATGACCTCGGTCGGCGGTCTGCTTATTCTCGCCATCGGGCTCAATCTGCTGGGAATCACCAAAATCAGGGTGGGCAACCTGCTGCCCGGTATTTTCCTGCCGCTGCTCTACTTCGCCTTTACCGGTCTTGTGCCCTGATTCGGCATACCCCGCTCCGCTTTTTTCAGGGTTGTCCTCTTCGCCGTCTCCGGCACGCAGGGGGTGTTGCGCATTTTTTCCTTGAGAATCCACTCGCAAAGATCGCGCTTACGGCCGGCGGCAGAGGGCTGACAGGTGCAGGGCTCACTGCTTCTCGACTACCTCATCGAAAAGATCGGCCAGCGGCTGATACAGGTCGATCTCGTTCAAGGAGGAGACGAGCAGAGCCGGCTGGGCGAGGAAATCCTGCATGAAGATAATTTCAGATGCTTTCAAATAGATGTGAAATGGGTCGTTCATCGTGGGAAACACATTGTGTATCACCTCGGCCACCGAGTATCCCGAAAGATAGGGCAGCAGGTGGCCGACCCGCTGCATCATCTTGTTGAGATAGAACAATAACGTCTTGTCGACGCTGTCCACGTGCTGGCGATGGCCAGGCAGTATGGTTTTGGCGCGCAGTCGTGCCAGTTTGACTATGCTGCTGCAGTAGGCTTGATAGTTTTTAAACCGGTCGCCGGTCTCCAGGTCGGCATCGAGCAGCGGTGATTGGAACACTCCCCGCAGCAGTATGTCGCCGGTCACTGCCCAGCCATTGCCTGTATAGACAAGATCGCTCTGCGAATGCCCGGGGCAGCCCATGACCCCGATGCCGAGTTGGGGCGGCAAATGATCTTCAGCCACCAGGTAGTGCTCGGGGAAAAGGGGCAGCAGCAAAGATTTAGTGAAGCGCTTCCGCAGCCTGTCAATATAGCTTTTCTCAAAGCCCAGATCGGCGATCAGGGAAAACATCAGTGACAGCCGCCTATCGCGTTGTTCGTGCTTGAGGATATCCAGACGGGGCAGGTAGATCCGGGCGTCGCTGTTTTGAGCGAGCCAGGCAGCCTGACCGTAATGGTCTATGTGGCAGTGGGTGACGATGACATGAGCAAGCCTGGACAAATCCAGGTGCTCGCGCAAAAAAGCCCGACCCGCCGCAGTCGGAGGGCCGGTATCGATAAGGACTAGCTCATCGCCGTAGTCCAGCGTGTAACAATGGACTGGTCCCACCATATAGGGGGTCTCGACGGTGTGTTGTGCAGGTATCATAGCGGGGACACAATAGCAATCATGTCCCTTTCGTGGCAAAGGGAAAATCTTAGTTTTGCAAAAGGCTCTATTGTGTCCCCCGTTCTGATATTAACAGAAAATATATTTTTCGTCCTCAGAAGCGGCTTCGGCCACCAGTCGCTTGGCTGCGAGCAGTCCGGTGGCGTCATATTTGGTGAATCTTCTGACTCCGGAAAGAATCATGGTCAGGGTGTCGCCTTCCTCGATATAGAAAGCGCCTTTGCGTGCCGCCGTTGCGGCTTCCTCGGCCGCCCTGAAAGCAAAGATCTTTACCGTTGCCTGCAACAGTTCCCGTCTCCGTTCGCTGTAGATCGACAGCACCTTCTCGGCACGCAGAACCGTGCTCTCCAGAGCGAAAATCTGAATGGCGATATCGGCGGCGGCCATCAGGATTTCCTGTTCATCGGCGATCTTGTCCATGAATTTCTGGACGCCGGTTCCGGCCAGGATCAGAAAAAGCGTCTTGAGGTTGGCAATCAGCACTTTTTCACCGGCAAACGGCTGGCTGTCGTCCAGTTCGTCGAAACTAGGGGTCATCAGCGCTTCGAAGGCCTTCATGGCCTCGGCCTGGAGGGGCAGTTCGCCTTTCATGGCCTTGCGCAGAATCATTCCCGGAATCAACAGTCGATTGATCTCGTTGGTGCCCTCGAAAATTCTGTTGATGCGCTCATCCCGATAATAGCGCTCGGCCGGATAGTCACTCACAAAGCCATAGCCGCCGTGGATCTGTACGACTTCGTCAACGGTTTTGGCCAGCACCTCACTGCAGAACACCTTGGAGATCCCGCACTCGGCGGCATAGTCCTCGATGCCCTTCTGATACTGCTCGTAATAGTCGTCAACACCCTTTTCAATGGTGGCCAACTTGTCGTCGAGCAGACCCGCCAGCCGGTAAACCAGCGATTCCGCGGCAAAGATATCGGCGGTGAGGTCGGCGATTTTCTCCTTTATGGCACCGAAGCTGCTGATCGGCCTTTTAAACTGGACACGTTCGTTGCCATATTTGATCCCGGTCTCCAGGGCCGCCTTGGCGGCACCGGTAACCGCCGCTCCGAGCTTGAAACGCCCGACGTTGAGGACATTAAAGGCGATCTTGTGGCCTTTGCCGATTTCCCCCAATACGTTTTCCACCGGCACCTTGCAGTTATCGAGGATCACCGGGGTGGTCGAAGAGCCCTTGATCCCCATTTTCTTCTCCTCGGGTCCGATGGAGAGTCCCTCGAAATCACGCTCGATCAGAAAAGCGGTAAAGTGTTCTTTGTCGATCTTGGCAAATACGGTAAACAGCTTGGCGAAACCGCCGTTGGTAATGTACTGCTTGGTGCCGTTCAGGATATAGTGGGAACCATCCTCGGAAAGCACCGCGCTGGCTCGGGCTCCAAGGGCATCGCTGCCGGAGCCGGGCTCGGTCAAACAGTAGGCGGAGCACCATTCGCCGGTAATCAGTTTTTCCAGATATTTCTCTTTCTGCTCGTGGGTACCATAGTAGATCAGCGGCAGGGTACCGATGCCGGTATGAGCCGCATAAGCCACTGAAAACGAGCCGCTGATGGCGATCCGCTCGGCCACCAGCATCGAAGAGGCTTTATCCAGATCGAGGCCGCCATACTCCTCGGGTGCATCCATCATCAGCAGCCCGAGCTCACCGCATTGCCGCATGCCTGCAACAACGATGTCAAAATTCTGGTTATCGATCTCTTCAATTTTGGGCAGCAATTCATTGGTGACGAACTGTTCGGTGGTCTCGCCGAATTGGCGCTGCTCGTCGCTGAAATCTTCGGGGGTAAAGACGTCTTCTGGTCTGGAATCGGCAATCAGGTACTCGCCGCCTTTCAACAAGGTATCAGCCATGGTTCACCTCTTGGTCTTGATCATTTGTCAATCGCTCAAATATCCCTGCCGCTCCCATGCCGCCGCCTATACACATTGACACCATGCCGTAGCGCAGCCCCCGGCGTCCCATTTCGTGGAGCAGGGTGGCGGTGAGCTTGGCACCGGTGCAGCCCAGCGGATGTCCCAGGGCGATGGCGCCGCCGTTTACGTTGACGATGTCCCGCTTCAGCCCGAGTTCCCCTATCACAGCCAGGGCCTGGGCGGCAAAGGCCTCGTTGAGTTCGATGAGCTCGATCTGGTCAAGACTCATGGAAGCCATCTCAAGTGCTGCGGGTATGGCGGCCACCGGCCCGATACCCATGATCTCCGGCGGCACCCCCTTGACCGCGAAGGCGATGAAGCGGGCCATGGGCTCTTTGCCAAGCTTTTGCAGATATTCCTCGGAAACCACCATGGACACGGCGGCCCCGTCGGTCATCTGGGATGAATTGCCGGCCGTCACCGGCCCGCCTATTTTGAAGGCCGGGCGCAGCCCCGCCAGGGTCTCGACGGTGGTCGACGGCCTGACGCCGTCGTCGACGTCGACCACTTCGGCAGTTTTGACGATCTTGCCGTTCACCAAGGCGGTATGCTCGATTTCCACCGGAATGATCTCAGCGGAGAACCTGCCGGTTTGGATCGCTGCGGCTGCACGGCGATGACTTTCGGCTCCGAATTCATCCATTTCCGCCCGGCCGATGCCGTATTTCTCGGCCACCAGTTCGGCGGTAATACCCATGGATGAATAGGCTTCCGGCCAATCCAGGACAAGATCGGGGTTGGCGCTGTATTTGAGGCCGCCCAGCGGCACCGACGACATTGACTCGACGCCGCCGGCCACTATGCAGTCGGCCAGGCCGAGCATCACCCGCTCAGCCGCCAGGGCGATACTCTGCAGCCCGGAGCTGCAGAATCTGTTGATGGTCTGTCCGGGCACCTCGGGCGGCAGGCCGGCTTTCATAGCCGCAATCCGGCCCACGTTCATACCCTGCTCTGCCTCAGGGAAGGCACAACCGAGATAGACGTCGTCAATAAGCTCAGGTGCTGCTCCGGTGCGCTCGACAATCACCTTGATGGCCGCCGCTGCCAGATCATCGGGCCTCATATCCTTGAACTTGCCTTTATTTGCACGGCAGCCCGGAGTCCGGTAACTTGCCAGAATATAGGCTTTTTTCATCATTTACCTCATTAGTGAGCCGGATGGCGTTTATCAGTTTCTCAAAGGCTTCCCGGTCTTGAGCATGTGCTGGATACGCTGAGCCGTCTGCTTGTTGGTACACAGTTTAAGAAAGCTCTCCCGCTCCAGCCGCAGCAGATACTCTTCGCTGATCGGGGTTCCCGGGTTGACATCGCCGCCGCAGATGACATCGGCGATAACGCCCCCCATCTCTTCCTCGTATTCGGTGATATGCCCGCCCATCCTCATGTTCCACAGCTGCGTCTTGATACTGGCGGCGACTCCGCGTCCCGGGGCGGAAATATCGTCTCTGATTTTCGGCGGTCTGTAGTTGACGGCCAGGGCCAGCACCTGCTGCTTGGCATCACCGATCAGTCGATCCAGGTTCATGGTGATGCAGTCGCCCTGGCGCAGGTAGCCCATATCGCTGAGCTCGGCGGCGCCCATTGAGACCTGGGCCGTGGCGATCTGTTTGAAGTTTTTCAAGATGAACGGTTGGACATCGGTATCGAAACGGCTGGCCAGATCCACCGCCCGCAGGCACATCTCCTTGGTGCCGCCGCCTGCCGGCAGCAGTCCCACGCCTATCTCCACCAGCCCCATGTAAGTCTCGGCATAGGCGTTGATCCTGTCGGCATGCAGCGAAAACTCGCAGCCGCCGCCCAGGGCCATGTTGAATGGCGCGGCCACGACAGGAACCCGGGCATACTTGATCGCCATGGTTGCTTTCTGGAAAGCCCTGACCACCAGGTCGATATCCTCCAGAGCTCCTTCAGCGAGGGCAACAGCCAGCAGCATCAGGTTGGCGCCGACCGAGAAATTAGCGCCGTGATTGCCGATCACCAGCCCCACCCCCTCCTCTTCGGCCCGACCTATGGCTTTGTGGGTCATGGCCAGGATATCGGTGCTGATGGCATTCATCTTGGAATGAAATTCCAGGCAGAAGACCCCGTCTCCCAGATCGATAACCGAGGAGTTGGCGTTTTTCTCAACCACCCGGTTGGTGCGCGTGAGAATCTGCAGATCAATTTCGCCTGTGGGCAAGTCTACCGGTTTGTAGGATTTGGCTGAAAGATCATAGAACTCTTTGCCGTGCTCCTCGGAAAACCGGTAAAAACGCTCGACCCCCTTAAGTTCGGCAGGCACCGCGACCCCATCTTTCTCGGCCCGCTTCACAAAGCTGTCGACCCCGATGGCGTCTAACATTTCAAAGGGTCCCAGTTCCCAGTTGAAGCCCCAGCGCATGGCGTTGTCTATATTGACCACGTCATCGGCAATCTCGGGAATCCGGTTGAAGGTGTAGATAAGTGAATCGCGCAGGGTCTTCCAGGCGTATTCGGCGCCCCGATCGGCGCCGCCGATCACGGTCTTGAGCCGCTGCCGGGGATCATCCACCTGCTTCACCATCTGCACGGAGGCGAACTTGGGTTTGGCCAGTGGCAGGTAGTCGCCACTGCTGTAATCGTAGTAAAAGATCTGCCGCTTGCCGTCGATCATCTCTTTCTTGTAGAATCCCTGACCGGCCTTGTTCCCCAGCTTGCCCTGTTCGATCATCGAGGCCATGAACTGCGGCAGTTTGAATACTTCCCGCTCTTCATCATCGGGAGCGCTCTCGTAGGAGTTGGTCCCCACATGAGCCAGCACATCGAGCCCCACCAGGTCGGCCGTCCTGAAGGCGGCGCTTTTGGGTCTGGCGGTGGCCGGCCCGGCCACCGAGTCGACCTCCTCCACCGTCATCTCCATGTCCACCATATGCTGGATGCCTTTGTAGATTGCATAGACGCCGATGCGGTTGGCAATGAAATTGGCCGTATCCTTGGCATAGACCACCCCTTTGCCGAGACGCCGGGAAAGAAAATCTGCCATATCATTCACCACCCGTGGATCGGCGTCTCGGCAGGCGATGATTTCCATGAGCCGCATATAGCGCGGCGGATTGAAAAAGTGAGTCACCAGAAATCTTTTCTGCAGTTCCGGGGGCAGCGTCTTGGCCATTTCGTTGACTGACAGGCCGCTGGTATTGGAGCTCAGCACCGCCCGGGGATGCAGATGGGGGACGATTTTTTCAAATAGCCCCCGTTTTATCTCCAGGTTCTCGATCACCACCTCGATTACCCATTCGCAGTCTGACAGCCTGGCGAGATCGTCTTCAAAATTGCCCACCTCGATTCGGCTCATATAACTTTTCAGGTAGAGCGGGGCGGGTTTCATTTTGAGCAGCCCCTGACGACCGTTTTCAGCAATTCGGTTGCGCACTTCCGGGCTGTCGAGGGTCAATCCCCGCTTCTTTTCCGCAGCGGTTAATTCCCGCGGTACGATATCGAGCATCAGGACATCGAGCCCGCCATTGGCCAGATGGGCACCAATGGTGGCCCCCATCACACCGGCACCGAGCACAGCTACGCGCTTGATCTGGATCATTGTGTCTCTCCGACGACGGCTTTGTTTTTATAGACCAGTCCGTTTTCTTGGCTCATATACATTTCGTCCACGATGGCCTTGTACTTGTTGTAGATTTCCTTGCGCTTCAATTTCAGGGTCGGCGTCAGTTCTCCGCCGCTGATGGAAAAATCATCCGGCACCAGGGCGAAATATTTGATGGTCGAATAAGATGGCAGCATGCGGTTGAGTTCATCGATCCGGTCATCGTAGAGTTTGGTGATCCGGCTGTTTTTCACCAACTCATACACATCGATGTAGTCAATCTGCTGAGCGCGGCTGTAATCGATCAACCGTTCGATATTGGGCGTCAGCAGCGCCGTCAGGTAAGGCTTGCGGTCACCGAAGACGATAGCCTGGGAAATAAACTTGTCGAGTTTGAGCTCGTTCTCGATGGGCTGCGGAGCGATGTTCTTGCCGCCGGCGGTGACGATGATCTCCTTTTTCCGGTCGACGATGTAGACAAAACCTTCGTCGTCGATATGGGCGATGTCGCCGGTCTTGAACCAGCCGTCTTCGAACACCTCTTCGGTCGCCTTCTCATTTTTGAAATAGCTTTTCATTACCTGGGGGCCCTTGACCAGCAGCTCTCCATCTTCAGCTAGTTTAAGTTCTGTTTTCTCAACTTTCTTGCCTACCGCGTCGAATCGTACCTGATCCTGACTGGTCGCGGTTACCACCGGACTTGTTTCGGTCAGCCCGTAGCCGTTATAGACCGGGATACCGATGGCCCACATGAATTCGTTGATGGTTTTATCCAGCGGCGCCCCTCCGCAGACCATGCCGCGCAGCCGTCCACCGAACCGTTTTCTGATCTTTCTGAAGACCAGACGGTCGAACAACTGGTATTTGAGGCCCAGCAATCCCACCGGTTTTTTATCGATATATTTTAGGTTTACATATTCACGTCCTACCTTGACCGCCTGGTGGAACAGGGCCTTGCGCAGCGGACTCATCTGGTGAACGCTCTCGTGAATACGGCTGTAGATCTTCTCGAACAACCTGGGCACGCTGATCATGAATGTGGGTTTGATTTCGTCCATGTTCTCGACGACTTTCTTGACGTCCTCGGCAAAGGCGATGTGTTTGCCGCACATCAGACAGGCGTAATAGCCGCACGTGCGTTCCAGGATATGGCTCAGGGGCAGAAAACTCAAAAAGGTTTCATCTTTTATCCAGCCGCCCACCTGGCGGAGCCCCTGGGTCACATTGCACATCACATTGTAATGGGTCAGGATAACTCCTTTGGGCCGGCCAGTGGTCCCCGAGGTGTAGATGAGGGTGAGAATGTCCTCCTGCCTGATCCCATCGATCTTGTCCTCAATCTGGTCTCTTTCGGCCTCTGTGATTGGCGTCGACACTTCGGACAGCTGATACTGGGTGTAGACAGGGAAGGAGCGGTCACCCATGAACCGTTCATAGGAAACGACCAGTTCGAGGTTGGGAATCTCGTCCTTTACCCCGAGCAGCTTTTCATACTGGGACTTGGTCGACACAAAGACGATTTTCGCCTCGCAGTGATTGAGGATATAGGCGGCCTGCTCCCCGGTGTTGGTCGCATAAATGGGTACGCTGATGCCTCCGCCCGACTGGATGCCAAAATCCGATATTGCCCAACCAAGCCTGTTTTCCGAGAAAATCGCGACCTTGTCCCCCGGTTTCATGCCGGCCTTGCACAACCCCCGGGCAAGCTGCAGAACCCTGGTATAAAACTCGTCATAGGTCAGGGAGAGAAAGATACCGCTTTTTTTATAACTTATGGCGGTATTGTCGCGGTAGCGAACGGCGTTGTCCTTGAGGACGGCTGGGATCGATTGATAGGATAGAAAGTCCATGGCGCCTCCTGTGAATGGTAGTTATTCACGGCTCGGTCCCTCGTTTCGATTATAGCACAGATGCACCATTTTTGTATACCTAACCTTTACGTTTAAGTCAACTAATAAATCAATAACAATCCCCGGCACGTCAACAATTACAGAACTGGGGAAAAAGTACAGACAAACAAATATATGTATTGTATTCGATACTTTAATAAGATCGAAAAAGATCGCTACATTGTGGCATGGGAGGTTTCTCACCACTGCATAGAGGACTTTCCGATCGCCATTATTGTTTACGTAAAGAAAAGGTAGGTCCTATTTTCTGATTAACGGATTACAATTTTTAATCGTTACCTTGCCCTGCAGCAGATTACCCTTTGAGTATTCACTGAACACGCAGGTATTGGTGCGCGGATCATAGTTCTCCACCCATAGATGGTCGTCCTTCCAGGTGGTGGTTATATGATAATATCCGTCAGGCACGGAGATGGTCATCACTCCGCCGTAGCGCTTGACGAACATCTGTTCCAGCCAGAAGTAATAGGTGGTCCAGCCGGCCAGCAGGACTATTCCCGAAAGCACCAGGGCCACCTTCCATTTTTCTCCCTTGGCGCCGAAACCGTAGAATAGACCGCCAACAATCAGGAAAATCAGTATCCAGTACAAGTAAGTAATCATCTCTAATTCCTCCGCTGAAACGTCAGGACTCACACTTCTGTTGTGTACAGTTTGCACGGCAAAATCGGGAATTCGCAGTGCAGCATAGCGCGCCCCCCGGCCGCTGTCATAATCAAGGGCAGAACCGCAGTGGGGGGATCACCGCCGCCAGGAGGTCCTCCCACAGGACATTTCTTCAACCTGCCCTTGCTGCCATTCTACACAGTAGCGCACCAAGGGCCGATTGCAATATGCACGAGGTTCGTGTTTAATGGATCGAAAGCCACCTATCTGACAAATCTGCCTCCCATCAGGTGATGAATAAAGACAGCTCGAAAAAAGAAATGAAAACCGGAGTGGTATTTGGCGGTTCGGGCCTCATCGGGGGAACCATTGTCAATTTCTACAAACAGCGCCGGCCGGGCATCGTCGACATGCTGGCTCCGAGCAGCAAGAAGGTGTCGATGCAGAACTGTAAGGACATCCGCAACTATCTGCTCTCCGTCAGACCTGATTTTGTCATCAATGCGGCAATCGCCAATATCAACGCCGATCCCCAACTGTCCTTCGAGGTTAACTACGTGGGGGCCGTCAATGTCGCCAGGGCGGCCGCTTCACTGAATGTGCCCTACTTCTTTTTCAGTTCCGCAGCGACCCTGCCCCAGGGTGTAGGGTTGCGCGAGACAGACACTCTGCCGCTGAACGCAAAGCTGAGCAACTACGCCAAATCGAAGCTGATGGCCGAGGAAACCCTGAAATATATGGCGGCCAAAGAAGGACTGGACTATACCTGTATCAGGCTCTCCATTGTCTATGGCAACCACGATCACAAGATCCAGGGATTTCATCGCCTGCTGTTTTCCATCGCCGATGAGTCGATGCCGTTTCTGTTCACCAAGAAGGGCATCAAACACTCCTACACCAACTGCAGGAAACTCCCCTACCTGATTCACCACATGCTTGACAGGCGGGAAGAATTCGGCTGCCAGACCTATCATTTCGTCGATCCGGAACCGGTGGAACTGGCTGATCTGATTATGACCATCAGATCTCACCTGCAGTTGAAAAGCCCCCGCAACGTGTATGTCCCCTACTCGGTCGCCCGAACCGGCAAGAAGTCCATTCAGATAATACTGCGGCTGCTCACCAAAGTGGGACTACAAGCGAAGCTGCCCCCGGAACTGATGTTTCTCGGCGCTTTTTACCGCACCCAGACGCTTTCCTGCGAGAAACTGGAAAATTCGAGTTTCGAGGATCCGATGCCCGAGGAAACCGTCTATACCAGGCTGCCGGAAATGATGATCTATTACCTGAACCGCTGGGCCCACCAGAACCTGATCACCACATTCGAGGAAAAAGTCAAGTTCGACAGCCAGATCCACGAGGATTTCAAACACAATCCCATGGCACTGTTGGAGAGCATCCATCGGGATGCCACCTCACCCTTCGATCCTGAAATTCCTGAATCGGTTTCGTCCGATTTCAATCAGCTGTAAAACGACACCATTGGGGAGTGGCGGCGCACATCTTATCCAACTCGCCGGCAGCTTCGAGGTGACCGCCGTCGGCAGCCATCTTGAGCCAGGAGGCAGCCTGCCCGGGATCACTCTTCCTATGGGCCATTCCCAGAAAATACTGGGCGTCCACCTGGCCCATTTCCGCTGATCTGGTCAACCAGTAAAGGGCCTTTACCCGGTCTTTTCCAAGTTTCGTGCCGTTCAGATAGAGAAAGGCCAAGTCGAACGCCGCTTCCTTGTGACCGCCTTCCGCAGCGCTTTCCAGGAGCTTGACCGCTTCCTCGACATCGAACTCGATGCCTCCCTTGCCCTTGAGGTAGAGATGGGCCAGGGTATACTGGGCCTGGGGATCGCCGTTGCTCGCATCTTCGATCAGATGAGTATTATCAAAGGACTGGGTCTGGGCGGTGGAACAGAGAAGCACAAGCAGGGCTGTTAAGAGGATGCGCAGAATATTCATAATTAACGATAGGCCGCCAGTCCCGTCACCTCTTCCCCGATAATGAGCGTATGAATGTCATGGGTGCCTTCATAGGTGTACACCGATTCCAGATTGGCGGCATGACGCATGATCGGATATTCACCCATGATGCCGTTGGCCCCGAGCATGGTCCTGGCCGAGCGGCAGATGTCGAGCGCCACCTGGACATTGTTCATCTTGGCCATCGACACCTGGGCCGGTGTCGCTTTGCCCAGATCTTTGAGCCTGCCAAGCTGCAAGACGAGAAGCTGCCCTTTGGTGATTTCGGTGACCATCTCGGTAAGCTTTTTCTGCTGCAGCTGAAATCCGCCGATCGGCCGGTCGAACTGAACCCTGGTGAGAGAGTAGTCCAGGGCTGTCTGATAACAGTTGTCGGCGGCTCCCAGGGCGCCCCAGGCTATGCCGTAACGGGCCTGGGTCAGGCAGCTCAGGGGTCCTTTAAGGCCGGTTACACCGGGGAGCAGGCTGGCCGATTCCTCGACCACGACATTGTCGAAAATCAGCTCCGAGGTCACCGAGGCGCGCAAACTCCACTTGCCCTTCATCTGCGGAGCAGTGAACCCGGGCGTCCCTTTTTCCACTAGGAAACCGCGCACGCCTTCCTCGGTGGCCGCCCAGACCAGGGCAACGTCGGCAATGGAGCCATTGGTAATCCACATCTTGGTGCCGTTGATAAGCCAGGTCCCGTCAGCCCGCCGTTCCGCTCTGGTTCGCATACCGCTCGGGTTGGAACCAAAGTCGGGCTCAGTGAGCCCGAAGCAGCCGATGATCTCACCGGCAGCCATTTTAGGAAGCCAGAATTCCCTCTGGGCCTCGCTGCCGAAGGTGAAAATCGGGTACATAACCAGGGAGCCCTGCACCGAGGCCATACTGCGCAGCGCGGAATCCCCGCGTTCCAGTTCGTACATCAGCAGACCGTAGGCCACGCTGGAGAGTCCGGCGCAGCCATACTCTTCCGGCAGCGATGGTCCGAAGAATCCAAGAGTGCCCATTTCCGGAATCAGGTGCTCAGGAAAGGTTTCCCGCTGAGCATGCTCGTCGATACTATCCATTACCTTCTCGTTGACAAAGGCGCGGGCCGTCTCCCTGACGAGTTTTTCTTCGTCCTCAAGCAGATCCTGGAAATTCATGTAGTCGGTGAGTTCAGTGGTCTTGTCCATGGCGTGCCTGTAATCGTTGGGTAAGCGTGAAGGCAATAAACTGACGTTGTATTTATCAGAGTTTTCATGAATAGTATAGCTGAATCAGCGAGGAATACGACATGAATGAGGACCAGAAAAACCTGTTGCAGTCAGCCGCGCAGGCCGCCCTGCTGGCCTATGCGCCCTATTCCGGCTTCCGGGTCGGAGCCGCCGTGCTGACCCCGGGCGGCATCTTCGCGGGCGCCAACATCGAAACGGCTTCCACCAATCTGGGAATCTGCGCCGAGCGGGCGGCGCTGACCCACGCCCGCATGCGCGGCGAACGGGAAATACTGGGCATCGCAGTCGCCTGTCCCGACGCCCGCCAGAATGAAGACGGCAGCGTCGACGAGTGTGGCGCCATGCCCTGCGGTGCCTGCCGCCAGTGGCTGGCCGAACTGGCCCCCCGCGCCTGGGTGGTAACCAGCAGTTCTAACAAGGTTTACCACCTGGAAGATCTGCTGCCCTGCGCCTTTCAACTGCGCCTGGACAGCAGCGCCTGATATTTTTAGAAGTTCTTTTCAGGTTGCCTGAAAAAATTAGGATTTTTGTTCAATCTCTGCTGCTTAGCCTAAAGGCCAGGAGCCGACAATCGCTTCCAGCAGGCTAATGAAGGTGGAGCGCACCTGTTCCCCGACCCTGATAATCTCGTCGTGATCCAGGGGCTGATCGAGAATGCCTGTGCCCATGTTGGTGATACAGGAAAGCCCCAGTACCTTCATGCCGCCGTGTACGGCGGTGATCACTTCCGGGACCGTCGACATGCCGACCGCGTGGCCACCCAGCAGCCCGAGCATGCGCACTTCACTGGCCGTTTCGTAGCTGGGACCGGGCATGTAACAGTAGACGCCTTCCCTGAGTTCGATACCCAGCTTGGCAGCGCACCTCTTGGCCAGTTCCCTGACCTCTCTGCTGTAAGGATCGGACATATCGTTGAAGCGCGGACCGAAATCGTCGAGATTGACACCACGCAGCGGAGAGTCGGTAACCATTTTGATATGATCCCGAATCAGCATCAGGTCTCCGGGCCGAAGATTCGGGTCGAGACTGCCGGCGGCGTTGGTGACGATGAGGCTTTCCACGCCGAGTATTTTCATGCAGCGCACCGGAAAGACCACCTCGGCCATGGACAGCCCCTCGTAATAATGCGGGCGTCCCTGCAGGACCATCACAGGGCAGCCCTGCAGCTCACCGGTCACCAGGCGGCCGTTGTGCCCCTGGACGGTTGCAGCGTGGAAATGCGGGATCTCTCTGTAGGGGATCACCACCGGCTCCTCCACCCGGTCGGCCAGCGCCCCGAGACCGGAGCCCAGGACAATGCCGAGTCGCGGTTTCACCGCAATCTTATCTTCGATGTAGGAGGCGCCTTCTCTTATCTGGGCAATGAGTTCCATCTAATTTTCCCCTTTATCGAAGATTTTTCCGATCGAAGCCGGCGGCTGGGATCGACCGACCCAGCCCACCAGGATCACGATGGTCAGAATATAGGGCAGGGTGGCGAGCAGGCTCGAGGGTATCGGCACCCCTTTGGCGCCCATGAAAATCTCCAGCCCCTTGGCAGCGCCGAAAATGAGGCAGGCCAGCAGCGCCCCCTGGGGTTTCCATTTGCCGAAAATCATTGCCGCCAGGGCGATGAACCCATGTCCCGAGATCAGGGTGTTGCTGAACCTGGAGACCACGGCAATCGACATTGCCGCACCGCCGAGTCCGGCCAAAAACCCAGAGGTGATCACCGCGCCATAACGGATCTTGAATACCGAGATGCCCAGCGAGTCGGCTGCTTCGGGATGTTCGCCTACGGCTCGCAGGCGCATGCCCAGGCTGGTTTTGTAGAGCACGAACCAGGTCACGAAAACCAAAAGGAAGGCGAGGTAGACGGTGGCGAAGCGATTGAAGACCAGGTCCATGAACCCGGCCGAAGGAAAGAGCTTGCCCTCGCCGAACAGAAAGTCGAACGGCAACGGAATCTTGTTCGGCACGGTCAGGGTCTGGGTGGCACCGTCGAACACCAGACGGCTGATAAACAGGGCAAACCCGACCCCCAGAAAATTGATGGCAATCCCCGAGACGATCTGTTCGGCGGAGAACGACACGGTGGCGATGGCGTGGAGCAGCCCCAGTGACGCACCGGCCAGGCCGGCACAGACAAACCCAAGCCACGGATCCCCGGTGAAATAGGCCACCGCTGCCCCGACGAAGGCGCCAAAAAACATCATTCCTTCGAGTCCGATATTGATAATCCCCGAACGTTCGGTGATCACCCCGCCCACGGCGGCGTAAATCAGCGGCGTGGAATACATCAGCGTGGTACCGATGATAAAGGCGATATCGTTCACAAAGGTTTCCATCAGCTCTGCTCCCGCCTCGTTCTATAGGCCAGTATCATCCTGATCAGTTTGGGCATGGCGACGAAGAAGATGATGATGCCGATCATGATATTTATCACTTCGGTCGGTGCCCCCATCACATCCTGAATCTTCGAGCCCCCGTATTTTAAAGCGCCGAAGAGCAGGCCGGCGAACACGCAGCCGGGTCCGCTGTTGTTGCCGATCAGGGACACGGCAATGCCGTCGAAACCGTAGCCCTCCATGATCGCCAGGGTGGCAATGCGGTGGCTGACGCCCAGCACCTGAAAGGCCCCGGCAGCGCCTGCCAGACCGCCGGCGATAAGCATGGAGATAACCATGCTGCGCTTGACGCTGATGCCGCCCGCTTCGGCTGCCTGGGGGTTGTGCCCCACGGCCCGGAGCTCATAGCCGAGGGTGGTTTTGTTGAGGAGGTACCAGACCAGTGCGGCCAGCAGAAGGGCAAACACGAAACCGAGGTTGACCGGTGATTTGAGGATGTCCCAGAGCATCGGGTGTTCGCGCAGAAAGGCAATGCCCTCGGGGGTCCGCTTCCACTGCCCGAGAATATCAATTTGGGCAGTGGGCTGAATCGCATAGGTTTTTCCGGTCCCCTGCCTGCCAAAGGAGTCGATGGTGATTGCCCAGTTGGAGATATAGAGCGCCGTCCAGTTTAGCATGATGGTGGAGATCACCTCATTGACTCCGAAGCGGGCCTTGAACCAGCCGGCCAGCCCGCCCCAGAAAGCCGCCACCAGCACCGCCGCAGCCACCGCGGCGAGGACGTGCAGAACCATGGGCAGCTCCAGATAGTAGCCGGCCCCAGCCGCCGCCAGAGCTCCCATGATATACTGGCCCTCGGCTCCGATATTAAAGAGCCCGGTACGCAGGGCGAAGGCCACCGACAGCCCGGTGATAATCAGCGGCGTCGAGTAGATGATTACATAGGAGACATACTTGGGGCGTGAGAAAATACCCTTGAGGATTACGCCATAGGCCTCCAGGGGGTTAAAGCCGGCCAGCAGCAGGATGATGCCGCCAAGCAAAAAGCCGGAGATCACCGACATCAAGGTGATCGACAACGCCCCGTTGAGAAACTTTTCTCTCAGGGAACTGCCTGGACTGCTCATGCCGTCCCCCCGGCCATCAGCAGACCGATTCTGTTCTCATCCACCTCAGCCCCCTCGACAATGCCGATAATCCTGCCTTCGAAAATAACCGCAATCCTGTCCGCGACGCTGATGATTTCATCGAGCTCAGAGGAAATCAGCAGCACCGCCTTGCCCTTGTCGCGCTGCTCGATCAGGGCCTTATGGACGTATTCGATGGCGCCCACATCGAGCCCCCTGGTGGGCTGCGAGGCGATCAGGATATCGGGATCGTTTGATACCTCGCGGGCGATGATCACTTTCTGTTGATTACCGCCGGAGAGGGCCTTGGCTGGCAGGGTGGTAGTGCGCGGTCTGATATCGAACGTCTCGGCGCACTGGTCGCCGAATCGGTAAATTTCTTCATGGTTCAGCACCCCCCGGCGGGAGAAAGGAGGCCGGCCATAATTCTCCAGTATGAGGTTCTCGGCCACATCGAACTCGAGTACGAGGCCGCGCTTCTGTCGATCTTCGTGAATTGAGCAGACCCGGTGTTCGCCGACAATCTGCCGCGTGGCCGAGTTGGTGATATCCCTATCTTTGAGCAGCACCCTGCCGCTTTCCACCGGCCGCAACCCCATCAGGGATTCGACAAGTTCCGACTGGCCGTTGCCGTCGACACCGGCGATACCGAGAATCTCAGAGTGGTACAATTGCAGGTCGAGGCCGTCCACTGCAGTGAGGGACCGGTTGTCCCTGACCACCAGGTTCTCAATCGACAGCGCCCTTGCACCGCGTGTCACCTCCTTCTTGGACACCGAAAACGAGACATCGCGGCCCACCATCTTGGCGGCCAGTTCATGCTCTGACACCGTGGCCACTTCGACCCGGTCTATGAACTTCCCGCGGCGTATGATCGTGCAGTAATCTGCAACCTGCTTGATTTCGTGCAGCTTGTGGGTGATGATGATGATCGACTTGCCCTCGGAGGTAAGATTGGCGATGATGGTGATCAGTTCCTTGATCTCCTGGGGGGTGAGGACCGCGGTGGGTTCATCGAGTATCAGAATCTCGGCGCCTCGATAGAGCGCTTTGAGAATCTCGACCCGCTGCTGGCTGCCGACCGAGACATCCTCGATACGGGCCTGGGGGTCGACGGTCAGGCCGTAGCGCTCGGAGATTTCCGCCACCAGCCGTTCAGCTTCGGCCAGATCGAGGATGCCCAGAGACTTGGTGGGTTCAAGTCCCAGCACTATATTTTCGGCCACGGTGAAGGGCTCCACCAATTTGAAGTGCTGATGCACCATGCCGATGCCGTGCCGTATTGCCACGTTGGGGTCGGTGATCGCCAGTTCACGGCCGTTGACGCGAATCGTCCCTTCGGTAGGTCGATAGAGGCCATAAAGACAATTCATCAGAGTGGTCTTGCCGGCGCCGTTTTCGCCCAGCAGCGCGTGCACCTCGCCCCGGTGAACGGCCAGGCTGATGCGGTCGTTGGCCGTGAAATCGCCGAATCTCTTGACAATATCGACCATTTCCACGGCTTTATGGGAGAAATCGACGCTGGTCACGATGCACCCCTGCGCTCTTTCAGCGCATCCTTGAGCCGGTGCGCTGAAAGATCTCCTGGATTCGACTTCGATTTAGAACTTGTCGAACGCTTCCTGGGTGGCGGGGACGACAATTTCACCAGCCTTGATCTTGGCGATCAGGCCGTCGACCTCTTGTAAAATCTCGGCCGGCACATGCTTGTTCGAGGTCGGGGCAATGCCTACGCCCTCATTCTTCAGGTTGTAAGCCACCGTGTCGCCGCCGACAAACTCGCCTGCGATCAGCCGTTTGCCAATATCGTAGATGGCATTATCGACCCGCTTCATGGCCGAGGTCAGGACATTGTCGGGGGCCAGAAAATTCTGGTCCTTATCGACGCCGATGGCCCATTTGCCTTTCTCCTTGGCGGCCTCAATCACCCCATCGCCGACACCGCCTGAGGCATGGAAGACAATGTCGGCGCCCTGCTGATACATGTTGTTGGTAATCGCCTTGCCTTTGGCCGCATCAGTGAATGACTCGGCGTACTGTCTCAGCACCTCGACATCGGGGTTGGCCAGCTTTACCCCCGCCATATAGCCGTATTCGAATTTCTCGATCAGCGGGAACTTGATGCCGCCGACGAACCCGACCTTGTTGGTCTTGGTCATTTTGCCGGCGATGTAGCCGACCAGAAAGGAAGGCTCTTCTTCCTGGAACACGGCACAGGCAACGTTTTTTGGAGTTTCAGGTCCGTAGGAGAAGTCGATGATGGCATATTTCTGATCGGGGTTGATCTCGGCCGTCTCCTTGATAGCATCACCCATCAGAAAACCAATGCCCCAGATCAGGTCATAACCGGCATCGGTCAGGGTCTCCATGTTCGGGGCATAGTCCGCATCCTGCTTCGACTCCTTGTAGGCAACCTTGATGCCAAAGTCCTTCTCGGCTCTTTTCAGTCCCTCCCAGGCGGACTGGTTGAAGGACTGATCATTGACGCCGCCGACGTCGGTGACCATGGCGATTTTCATCTCGGCAGCCTGGCCGACAGTCATGAGACCAGCAATAAAAATCAGGACCAGAACAGCGGACAGGGCAAAACGGAACTTTTCCATGACTCACTCCTTTAGAGAGAAAAACAACGTTAATGAAAACAATCAATTAGATGGCATGGCCTTGAAATTCGACAGTTGATCAACGGAATAAAGGCTTCAGATTACCTTGGAAAATTAAGATTTTGGTTCGGCATCAAGAAGCGCGGCAAAATATTTAGCGGAGGCCTATAGACCATATTTCTGGGATAGCTTTTTCGCCCGCAACGCTGAGTTCGAGCTAAAGGAAAATTTTCCACGGTAGTCTCTGTTTTTATGACATGATCGGTAGATCTTTTCAAGCAGATAGGAAGGCGGTTCCGCAGTCCGTGGAGATCCCAAACAAGCTGCACACGGTGGCGGCCACATCGGAAAAACTCTCTCTCAATCCCAGATCCATTGAATTTCTTCCCGGCTGGTAAAAAAGCAGCGGCACGTATTCGCGGGTATGGTCGGAGCCCCTGAATCCCGGATCGCAGCCATGATCAGCGCTGATTATCAGAAAATCATCAGGGCCGAGGTCAGCCACAATAGTCGGCAGCTCCCGGTCTATTTCCTCGATGGCCCGGTAGTAGCCCAGGGGGTCACGCCGGTGGCCATAGAGCATATCAGTATCGACCAGGTTGACAAAAATGAGTTGCTGCCGCTCGGTGGAGCATTCGAGTGTCTCCTTGAGTCTGGCCAGGCACTTGCTGTTGCCCTTGTCGGGATGACTCTGCGCCAGCCCCTGGTTATTAAAAATATCTCCGATCTTGCCTATACCCACCGTCTGCACACCATGCTCGGTCAAGATGTCGAGCATGGTGGGCCCTGGAAGAGCAATGGAGTAGTCCCGGCGGCCGGAGGTTCGGGTGTAGCAGCCGGGACTGCCGGTGAAGGGCCTGGCGATCACCCTGGCGATACGGTAATCGTCACAGATCCTTCGGGCCCTGAGGCAGCAGCGGTAGAGCTCCTCCAGAGGGACCACCCCCTCATGGGCGGCAATCTGGAAGACCGAGTCCGCAGAGGTATAACAGATCACCCCTCCCTCCTGCTGATGGGTCGGTCCCAGATCTTCGATGATCCGGGTGCCCGAAGCCGCTCGGTTGCCGATAAGTTGGTAGCCGGTATCGAGTTCAAAGCGCTCAACGAGTTCGGGGGGAAAAGCCGGGAATTCAGACGGGAAGACATGAAATCCCTGCTCCATGATAAGACCGGCGAGTTCCCAATGTCCGGTGGTGGTATCCTTGCCCCTGGATTTCTCCCTCATGGCAGCGAACGAGGCCAGCGGCTCCCGGGCCGGAGGACAGCCGTCCACCTGCGGCCCGGTCAGGGCAGCACAATTCCCCAGTCCCAGTCGCCGCAGTGTCGGCCACCCCGCCGCGCCGCGCTCAGTTCCGGCCGCACACACCGATCTCAGCGTATGGGAACCAGCATCGCCATACTGCTCGGCATCCGGCGCAGCTCCTATGCCCAAGGCGTCGATAACAATTACAATGCCCCTCCTCATTACCCCCCACCGCTTCTGATTCGATCATGGATCAGCGGCGACATCGGCGGCGGCTGATCGGCGACAGCCACGGACTCTCGCACCAGGTTGGCGGCCCGTTCACAATTTTCCCTGCGATTGATAAACAGCCTGCCCAACTCCTCTCCCTCTTTTATGCTGTCACCCAGCCGCACCTGCATCTTCAGCCCCACCGCCGGGTCGATGGCATCATCCTTGGTAGCTCGTCCAGCCCCCAGAAGCTGAGCTGCATGACCGATACCGGCAGTAGCGATGCGGCTCACATATCCCGTTGCAGCGGCCCTGACAGTTACCGTCTCCGCCGCCCGGGGCAGCAGAGAGGGGTCGTCGCCTATGCGGGGGTCGCCCCCGAGAAGTTCGATCATGCGCTGCAGACGCCGAAGCCCGTCTCCTGCTTCGAGGGCCGCCTGGAGCCGGGCCCCGGCCTCAGCGAGATTGTCAGCCAGGCGTGCAGCGACCAGCATTTCCGCCGCCAGGGCAAGAGCGACCGTGTGCAGGTCTCCCGCGGTTTCTCCACGCAGTACCCTGATTGCCTCCTCCACCTCTAACGCATTGCCCACCGCCCGGCCCAGCGGCTGGTTCATGTCGGTGATCAGCGCCGTGGTCGGTTTGCCCGCCCGCTCGCCGATCGCCGCCATCATGGCTGCCAGTTTACGGGCCTCTTCGATACTCTGCATGAAAGCGCCACTGCCGTACTTGACATCGAGCACGATGGCGTCTGCTCCCGAAGCAAGTTTCTTGCTCATGATCGAGCTGCTGATCAGCGCTACGTTGTCCACCGTGCCGGTGACATCGCGCAGCGCATAGAGGCGTTTGTCCGCCGGCACCAGGTTGGGCGACTGGCTGACGATGGCCACTCCGCAGTCGCTGACGACGCGGACGAAATCGTTCATGGTAATCGCCGTATCAAGGCCGGGGATCGACTCGAGTTTATCGACCGTGCCGCCGGTGTGGCCCAGCCCTCGACCCGATATCTTGGCGACCCGGCCGCCGCAGGCAGCCACCAGCGGGGCGGTGATCAAGGTGGTCGTGTCGGCCACGCCGCCGGTGGAATGCTTGTCGATCTTGACCCCCTCGATGGCGCTCAGATCAATGATCTCGCCGGAATCGGCGATGGCTCTGGTGAGATCGGCGGTCTCCCGCTCGTCCATCTGCGAAAACCAGATAGCCATGAGCAGGGCCGAGGCCTGATAGTCGGGGATAACGCCGGAGGTATAACCGTTTACAAAGAAGTTGATCTCCTCCGTGGTAAGCACCTGACCGTTTCGCTTTTTCAGGATAATTTCCTGCATCAGCATAACTTCACCATGTGATTTTGCCATCTCCGGGCATAGAAAATTTGCACGCCGGCCAATCCTCGTAGTACAGTTACTATACTTTATGCTGCCCTCAAATCCAGCGGCAGATTTCAATATGGTCGACCTGCGGGAGAGATCCATGGCCAAACTCTATTTCCGATTTGGGGCAACGAATTGTGGAACATCCACTGCCCTCATCCAGGTGGATCACAATTATCGGGAACGGGGTATGAACACGTTACTCATCAAACCGGGCACTGATCACAAGGGTGACAACCTGATCCTTTCCAGGCTGGACACCAGCAGCCGGGTCGACATCCTGGCCGCTACCCAGGGAGGGTAAACTATGCAGACCATCGATATCGATAACTGGCCGCGGCGCGATATTTATCGCTTCTACAGCGGCCTGGATTATCCCCATTTCAACATTTGCGCCGAGATAGACATCACCAGGCTGCACCGCCAATGCCGGCACTACGAGATCTCCCGTTTCAACGGCGTCTTATATGGGGTGTCGAGGATCGCCAACGAAATCGAGGAATTCCGACAGCGAATTCGAGGTGCAGAGATCGTCCAGCATCGTCTGGTTCACCCGTCCTACACGGTGCTCACCGATGACAACGCCTTCTGCTTCTGTGAAACCAAGTATTGCGAAGATATCACCATTTTCTCCGACCGGACCAACCGCGCCATCCTCCGTGCCAAGGAAAACCCCAGCCTGGAGGATGAACAGGGCAGAGACGACTACCTGTTCATCTCGAGCCTGCCATGGGTGCACTTCACTTCGGTGTCTCACCCGGTTCACATGAGTCCGGTCGACTCCATACCACGCATCACCTGGGGCCGTTTCACCGAGGTACACAGACGTGTCATCATGCCGCTTTCGGTCCAGGTGCACCACGGCCTCGCCGACGGCTACCACGTCGGGAGGTTCTTCGAACTCCTGCAGCAGTGGATAGAGAGCGTCGATCTGGCCAGAACTTCGCCCCAGGAATCGGACTGAGCGCAGCCGGCACCTGACTGTGCTGAAACGGTGAGTGAGCCGATGAGCGGTGCCTACATCAGGCGACGCCTCCGGGAACGCGGCCTCGATCTGACCATGGCTACTATTACACAGGCAAGCAGACCGGCGCCAAACCCCAAACCTATCATCACCAGGTCGCGGCCCAGCGATGTGGCCGACTCCTGTTTCTTTTCCGCTGCCATGCTCTGCTGCTCGGCAGGCGGTGCCGGAGCAGTCTGGGGAGCGGGAGAGGCAGCAGCTTTCTGGAGTACCGCCTGGGGTTCGGGCCGCGGTTTGGCTTTGGCAAAGCCTATGGCCAGAAGCTCCGAGGTCTTGGCGTCCCGGACCTTGCGGTCCAGGCTGCCGAGCACCACGGCAATGATTCGTACCCCGTTTCGTTTAGCGGTGGCGACAATGGAGAAACCCGCCGCCTTGAAGTAGCCCGTTTTGAAGCCGTCACAGCCGTCCACCGAGGCCAGCAGTTTGTTATGGGTGCGCATGATGAATTCGCCGCCCCGAAATTCCCGCTCCCTGGTTGAAGTGTATTTGAAGACCTCCGGGTTCTTCGCCAGTTCCCTGGCCAGTATGGCCATATCCCGGGCGGTGGTGCTGTCCGGCTGCTGACCTTCGGAGGGCGGCAAGCCATGCACGGAATAGAAGGAGGTATTGTTCATTCCCAACTCTTTGGCTTTCTCATTCATCAGGGCCACAAAAGCATCCTTGGAGCCGGCCGCATGCACAGCCAGGGCCACCGCCGCATCGTTTGCCGATTGAATGATCAGGGCGTAGAGCAGATCGTCGACCGAAAATTGCTCTTTGGGATCGAGGTATACCTGGGAACCTCCCATCCGGGAGGCCTCTCTGGTGACCTGGACCATCTCATCAAGCCGCAGACTCCCCTGCGCGATCCGGTCTAGAACCACATAGAGTACCATCAGTTTCAGGACTGAGGCCGGATAGGCGACGGCGCCGCTGTTTTCATCGACCAGAATCTCGCCGGTATCAGCATCCATGACCAGGGCCGACAGGTAGGGATCGGCCGCCAGGGTGGCTATTTTGGCTCGAGCGGCCAGGACGGGCTGGGCGGCCAGAAGAACGAGAAGTAAGGCAAGAAATAGACGTTTCATCACATTTCCCCGGATCAGAATTCAACCAATTGTTCGGTTCGTTTACCCATTTTAAATGGTGCGGCAAGCGCATTGACTAAATGTACCGAGAGGATCTGCAGGAAGTAATGGTAAACTCCTGAAGATCGGGCCCGTCGACCCACTGCGGCAGCCTCGACGCTGGCCCTTCGATCCTGACCAGAGGAGGCTGTCGAGCGGCCAGCCCGTTAATCTTCATCCACAAGGTCGTGTCTCCCCAGAATTGAGGCGGAGTCTCGGCTGCGGCGACGTGATTGAAGATATCCCATGGTTTTGCACACCCTTGGTGAACCGCATCCAGGGCCATGGATTCGAGACGGCCCAGGCCGGTCTCCGGGTCCGGCTCTTCCTGGAGCCAGCGCTGCAGGGCCGCCGGCACCCATCTGAGCGGCGCTGTCTTTCGCCGGGAGAGCGTTGCCGCCCTCCTCAGATCCCGCTCGGCGAAGACCCGGTCGACCTCACGACTGAAGCGAAATTGCCTGTCGCTTACCGGCTTTCTGGCCTGATAGCAGGAGCCTAACTGGACCGAAGTCAGCTGGCCGAGACCGATGTAGGGTTCGATTCCAGGGAAACGATCGATGCAAAGAAGCTGCACGTTGCCGGTGATGCCCTGATGCTGCAGGCAAGTAATAAGATGTACCAGCATTGACTGATCGAAGAGACAACCATCGAACCAGAGAACGACCTCAGCATCGGCGGGCAGACCCGCAAACCGCTCATACTGGCTGACAAAAGTGTCCAGTACCTGGTTGCGGCCCAGCCCCCCTGCGGTCAGCGCCTCGATGAACACGGCACGGCGCCGCAATCCCGCATTATCGGGCCAGCCGGGTGTTCGGGGACCGTCGTAGAGCAGATCATGCCAGACCAGGATGCCGCCCTCCAGACCGGCTCCGGCGAGCGCCTCGCCAGCCCGGTCCCCGCTGGTTATATGCAAGGGCCCGCTCACCGGCTCACAGCGACCACAGGCATGGTACGCCAGAAGGTATGCTCAGAAGACATATTCCCGGCGGCCAGCCGCGATGGCACCGGGAATTGGTACTCCACACCGTAATCAGGGCCATGGGACCGCAGGGCTATTCGGGAACCTGATAATCCCACTTCTTCAAATACGATTTGCGCATCTGATCTTTTTCGGCCGCCGAGGCGCCCCAGTTTCCTTTATATACGGTACCCTCCCACTCCCCGTAGGTGGGGTTGGGCAGGACAATAAAGCGGGTGCCCCACTGATCCTTTATCTTGTCGGTCTCAGCAAGCCGCTCTTCAACGGTTTTCTTCATGAAGTCACTGGTAAAATCGTTCAAATTGTCACCCATCAACAGGGCGATCTCGTAGTCTGCGGCGACAATGTCCCGTCGAGATTGTTTGTCGCTGCTGTCGGTCCTGAGCAGCAGATGCTTCTCGTCCACGTGGGGAAAGCCGAGGGCCATCAGGTTCTTTTTAGTGCCGTCGTAGCCCACCATCTTGCGGTTGGAGACGTAAAACACCTCGACCCCTTTGGTCGCAGCGTAATTCAAAAATTCCTTGGCACCCGGCATGGCCGTGGCCTCGGCGGCCTCCATCCAGGGAGTCCAGGTCGTGGACGAATAGCCGAAATCCTGACCGATGAGCCAGGCCTCGTAGGCAGAGTTGTCGATCACCGTCTCATCGGCGTCGACGATGATGGCCACCGGCTTGGAGCCGGTGTACGCAGCCATAAAGGAATCCAGATTCATGGCCGCGACGTTGAAGGCCTGGTAGCTCAAGGCCCTGAATTCTGCTGATGACTGCATCCACAGGGTTGCCATGACCAGCTGCTCATTGAGATCTCTGGTCGAGTACCTGGCGGCCCCTTCAGCTCCCTCCTTCTTCATGGCGGCGCAGCCGCCCACCAGCAGTAGCAGCAGCAGAAGCGGAATCATTACTCTTAGACGATCGGCAAGCTGATATTTCATGGCAATCTCCCTGTCTGTAAGTTAACGAATGAGACTGAACGGACTGGCAACAGATGAAGATGAAGCTAATGGTACCCCCCCTGCTGAAACGATTTCAATCCTAATCATTTCACCTCGATTCATCAAGCAGGGCTGCCCATTTAAAATAGGACAACACCATCCTGGTGCAGTGGTTTTAGAGAGGCAAAACAATCATTGCCGCTTGCTTTTCTTGCTCTGTTCATGAATAGTAACCGCAGACCGGAAAATCGCAGTGCATCCCACTACCATTGCAGCATGGAGGCATAAGCATGAAACAGGTACCGAAGCTCACCCTCGAGGACGCCAGATTAATAATGGCAGCGGCAGAAAAAAAGGCGCTTGAGATCGGCGTCGACATGGATATCGCCATTGTCGATGACGGCGGCAATCTGCTTCTTTTCCAGCGCATGGACAATGCCCGGGTGACCTCTATCACCATCGCCATCGACAAGGCATTCACCGCCGGCGCAGCGAGAAAATCAACCAGGGACTACGGCAACGTCAGCGGCCCTGGTCAACCGGCTTTCGGCATCAACACGGCTATCCAGGGCCGTTTCATGATTTTCGCCGGAGGCCTGCCTATCTTTGTAGATGGCCACCCTGTGGGCGGCATCGGCTGCAGTTCCGGCAGCCCGGACCAGGACGAGGAAGTGGCCCAGGCAGGTGTCGACGCGCTGCTCGCCTCCTTCTGATTTTACCCTGGCTGACGGCTGGCCGGAATTCTCTAAGCGATCGTTATAATTGAGATTGAAAAGAGCAGGTAAAAGAGGTACGTTCCGAAAATTCAACCTGAAAAAAGGATGTAGAAATTTGGATTTCGCACTTCCTGAAAGATCGACAAAAAAACCGGTGACCGACTGCCGCAGGCATTCGGCGACGGGTTTTTTTGTTCTAAATTCTTCCACGTTCGGAGGTAGACATGTTCAAAATTGTAAGACGAGAAGAGATGGCGGAAGGTACGGTGATTCTCAATGAGATCG
>JARFQM010000441.1 GCA_029287755.1 Desulfofustis sp.
ATGAGCGGCGGGAAGGCCGTTCATCGTTTTACTATATAGATGCAGTCGGTCCATAAGCCCGGCTGCCCTTGAGGCGTAACAGCGGTTAATTACAGAAGCGCCTTCGGATGAGGTGTAAAGAAATCTGTCGAGGAGTTCATCAGTTCAGCTGGGTGCCGCAGAACACGGCTGATCGGTTTACATCGATCACTTTGGTACCCGTCGACTGATTTTACATACATGCTGAGACCCACCGGTCCCGCACTCGAGCCGCACTCCTGCGGCTCCTCAACACGAGATCGGAAGGTGGTCCGGAACTGCCGGATATTCCAGCAGGTTTTGCGTCGCCCTGAGGTGTAAAACCGATCCCGCCGATGGCATTTCCTTCCCTGTGCCCGTTGTCCTTAGCCGGGCAGCCTGTAATTGATCGATAGACAGAGGAAGTTTCTATGGAAATGCTCAACCATCCCTCCATATTTGTGTCCGCTGGACTGCTGGTTGGCTTGATTCTCGGATTTGTGATGCGCAAGCGCTTCATTGAAGGGCATCGGCAGAATATCCGGGAGCAGGCCAAACAATTGATCGAGACGGCCATTGTAGAAGCGGAGCAGCTTAAAAAAGAGGCCCAACTCCAGAGCAAGGAAGAAGCCTACCAGGTCAAGCAGGCAGTTGAAGAGGAACTCAAAGCCGACCGGCGTGAATTGAAGGATGAGCGCCAGCAGCTCAAAAAATCCCGAGATCAACTGAAAAAGGAATGGGAGAGTCTGGACCGCAAGCGCAGCGATCTGCAATCCCAGGAAAGCGGGCTGAGCAAGCGGGAGCACGAGATTGAAGACAAGCACAAAGAGGTTGACAATCTCATCGGTAAACAGCGCTACGAACTTTCGAGGATATCCGGCATAAGCCAGGACGAGGCTAAAAAACTGCTGATGGAATCCCTGGAAAGCCAGGCTCGCATGGATGCCTCCAAACAGCTGGCAAAAATAGAAAATGAAATGAAGATGGAGGCGGATCGCAAGGCCAAGAACTACATCGCCTTGGCCATCTCACGCTATGCCGGAGACTATGTCGCCGACAAAACAGTCTCGATGGTGCCCCTGCCTTCGGATGAAATGAAAGGCAGGATTATTGGCCGGGAGGGCAGAAACATCCGGGCCATCGAGGCTGCCACAGGGATTGACATCATCATCGACGACACCCCGGAAGCGGTTATCCTCAGCGGCTTCAACCCGGTCAGAAGAGAGGTTGCCAGACTGGCCCTGCATCAGTTGATCAACGACGGTCGTATTCACCCGGGACGGATTGAGGAGGTCGTAGCCAAGGTTACCAAAGATCTGGAAATCGATATGCAGGAAGCCGGCGAACAGGCCACCTTCGATGTGGGGGCCCACGGCGTCCATGTCGAACTCATCAAGATTCTCGGCCGCCTCAAGTACCGGACCAGCTATGGTCAGAATGTCCTGCAGCACTCGCTGGAGGTGGCATTCCTCTGCGGAATCATGGCGGCGGAACTGGGGCTTGACGTCAAACTGGCCAAGCGCGCCGGACTGCTCCATGATATCGGCAAGGCAGTCGACCATGAAGTGGAAGGTTCACATGCCATCATCGGCAGGGATCTTGCCAAAAAATACGGAGAACAGGAGGAGATTGTCTACTCCATCGGCGCTCATCATGAAGATGTGCCGATCCTCAGCGTGCTTGATGTACTGGTCCAGTCGGCGGACGCCCTCTCTGGTGCCCGTCCCGGAGCCAGAAAAGAGATGCTGCAGAGTTATGTAAAACGGCTCGAAGACCTCGAAGCAATCGCCAACTCCTTTGACGGGGTGGACAAGTCGTATGCCATCCAGGCCGGGAGGGAATTGCGCATCATCGCCAACTCCGAGTCGGTGCGAGACAGTGATGCGGTGTTGTTGAGCCAGGACATCGCCAAGTCGATCGAAGAAAAGCTCACCTATCCGGGGCAGATACGGGTGACCGTCATCCGGGAGACCCGGGCGGTCGAATATGCAAAATAACGAGTCGCTAAACCAACAACAATAACAGGCCAAGATGATCGCCGTAGAAGAGCAACTTGAGTTGATAGAAAGGGGAGTGGTCGACTGTATTTCCCGGGAGGAACTGAAAGCCAAACTGGAAAAATCGGTGAAGACGGGCACACCTCTTAAAATCAAGGCGGGCTTTGACCCCACCGCCCCCGATCTGCACGTCGGGCACACGGTGTTGCTGCAGAAAATGAAACATTTCCAGGAACTGGGCCACGAGGTCTATTTTCTTATCGGTGACTTCACCGGTTTTATCGGCGATCCCACAGGTAAATCGGAAACCCGTAAACCCCTCACCAGAGAAGACATTGCCAAAAACGCTGAAACCTACAAAGAGCAGGTCTTCAAAATTCTTGATCCGGAGAAGACCAGGATTGCCTTCAACAGCGAGTGGCTCGGTAAAATCGACTCGTTTGATATGATTCGCCTGGCTTCGGAACTCACTGTAGCCCGAATGCTCGAGCGGGATGACTTCAAGAAGCGCTTCGAAGGTGGTAAACCGATTTCGATCCACGAGTTTCTTTACCCGCTTATCCAGGGCTACGATTCAGTGGCCATGGCCGCGGATGTCGAACTGGGTGGCACCGATCAGCTCTTCAACCTGCTGGTCGGCCGTGACCTTCAGCGCTCCCGGGGCCAGGAACCGCAAATCGTACTGACCATGCCGCTGCTGGAGGGACTGGACGGCATCAACAAGATGAGCAAGTCCCTGGGAAATTATATCGGCATCACCGAAGCGGCCAACGATATCTACGGCAAGACCATGTCGGTCACCGATGAGCTGATGTTCCGCTACTACGAGCTGCTCAGCGACCTCTCCCGCGAAGATATCGACAGGTTGAAGCAGGGACTCGAGGAGGGCACATTGCACCCCAAGGAGATCAAGCAGAAACTGGCCCGGGAACTGACCGCCAGGTTTCACTCCGAGGAAGAGGCGGCCCAGGCTGAGCAGAACTTTGACAACGTTTTCGCCAAGCACGATCTGCCCGATGATATTCCCGAATACACGCTCAGCAGCGAGGAGTCGGTGTGGCTGCCCAAACTGATGGTCGACAGCGGGCTTGTCTCTTCAACCTCGGACGGCAGACGGATGATCAAGCAGAATGCGGTCAGTATCGACGGCGAGAAAATAGGAGACACCGATTTTTCCGTCGAACCCGCGGGCGACCTGATTTTGAAAGTCGGCAAGCGGCGATTCTGCCGAGTAGTATTCGAATGATTTCAACTCTCTCATATCTCGCAAATCATATACCCCGTTTTAATCTGTCTAGTAAGGCGGTGGGCTGACTCAGGCTGCTGCACTGCGGCCTTATCGCAGCAGCTGTGAAAAGTCGATGGGATGACGGCCTTCGGCCTGTTGCCATCGACAATCGTTTTCACTGCTGCAGCGGGCCTCCGCCATGCAGCCTGAGCCAGCCCGCCGCCTTACCACTACTTCCTTAATCCAAGTTGGTTTTCTCTAGGGGACTGGTATAGGCGCAGTGCGCATCAGCGTCAGGCCCTGGAGGCCAATGAAAAAGGCCCGCAGGGTTGCGCAGCAACTGGCTGTCACAGGGCGAAGCCCGTCATCC
>JARFQM010000470.1 GCA_029287755.1 Desulfofustis sp.
GTATCGACTATCAGGGAAAACCGCTCTATCTCAAGCAGTACATCGCTGGTGAAGTGGTTGAAAAATTAACTGCCTCGCAGCTTTTCGAGGTCGGAGCCGCGCTGGCCAGACTGCATGAGATTCCCCCCTTTCCCGGACTGCCGCAACGCTTCTCATATGGACTCGAATGTTTCGACGAACTCGAGGGCCGGGCATCGGCAGAGTCTTATTATCGCTGGCTGGTCGAGTGCCGAACCCGGGTGTTGGAGACCAGGAGCGAATCGTTGCCGAGAGGATTTGTGCATGGCGACCTGTTTTTCGACAACCTGCTTTATGCCGAGGGCAGACTCGCGGCCCTGCTCGATTTCGAGGAGGCCTGCTACTATTACAAGATTTTTGACATCGGTATGACTGCCGTCGGCTGCTGTGCTCCGCAAGGCGAATTTTCCCTGGAGCTTACCGCAGCGCTCGTTGACGGATATCAATCCAGACGAACGCTTGAGGCCGAAGAGCGGCAACTGCTGCAGCTGCATGTCGAATATGGGGCGGCGGCCACCTCTTTCTGGCGCTATCGGCAATATCACATCAGAAATCCCGATCCGCTGATGAAGGACCACTACCTGGCCATGGTGGCGATTGCCAAACGGGTGCAGTCATTTACCAGTAGGTCGTTCATCGGCACGCTGTTCACTCGTGACAGCACAGCTTGAAGCCGGCTTAGGGCGAAAAAGACAAACGGTTCGCACATAAATATGCAAACCCGAAAAATTGTCTTTTGTACCAATCGCCACGTTGTGGGAGAAAATTTTATCCTCGGAATATCAATACTATGGTTGAGGTGAAATTTTTGGCCACGTCTGGAGAGCGAACGAAAATCCTCATTTCACCAAGTGCTCGGCCATCGATCTTCTTGACAAGAGCAGCCCGACTTGGTTCTATTCCGTGTCACCCCAATGTTTCCCCGCAGTGTGAATGATGGCGGGGATATGATCGAAAACCACCTTATCAAAAAGGAGAATCAGATGAGAAAGACGTTAATGTTGTCCGTCATTGGCGGCGCGGTTGCCGGCCTGTTTCTGTTCGGCCAGGTTATGGCCGCCGATCTGAAGATCGGCATAATGGTGCCGACCACCGGTTCCGAGGCGACCTCCGGCAAGGATATGGAGAACGCCATCAAGCTTGCGGCCATGGAAATCAATGAAGGCGGCGGTGTTCTGGGAATGCAGATCGAGACCATGACCGGTGACGATGCCTGTGACCCGCAGCAGGGTACGGCTGCTGCCAGCAAACTGGTCTCCGCCGATGTTGCCGCCGTGGTCGGCGGCTACTGCTCGGGCGCGACCCTGCCCACCCTGAAGATCTACGGTGACGCCAATGTACCGTTCGTCATCGCGGCCGCCAACTCCACCAAGCTGATCGACGCCAACATGGGGAACGCCTACCAGATCAACTCCACCGGTTTTGATCAGGTGGCTACCGCCGTTGAGCTCTTCGAAAAGCAAGGGGCCCAGAAGATCGCCGTTATTCATCAGGGCGACGGCTACTCCGAGGATCTGGCCAAACTGACCAGGGACAAGTGGACCGAAATGGGCAAGGAAGTGGTTGCCTATGAAGTTGTAAACAAGGGCGAGCAGGATCATTCCGCGCTGGTTACCAGGATCAAGTCCAAGGCACCCGACGCGGTATTCTGGACCGCCTATTATGCCGACGGCGCCCTGCTTATCAAACAGCTGCGCCAGGCCGGCTACCGTAACCTGATCGCCGTGGGTGACGGATCCAATTCTCCGAAACTGCTGGAGATCGCGGGCAAAGCCGCCGAGGGCGTCTACTGTTTTTCCAACCCGACGGTCGATTATCTGCCGGCCGCCAAGGATTTTCATGCCAACTACAAGAAAACCTTCAACCAGGAGCCCGATGCGTATGCCGCCTTGGCCTATGACGGCATGAAACTGATGGCCGATGCCATCAATCGGGCCGGGTCCACCGACAAGGATGCCATCATCAAAGCGCTTGGTGAAACCACCTCATTTACGGGAATAGCCGGTCCGGTTTCCTTTACCGACAAGAATACTCTGGCCCGCAGCAACTTCGTGACGCTGATCGCCAAGGACGGTAAATGGATGCTGAGTGAGTAGGGAGCATCAGCGCAACAACTGCTATAAAGAAAACGTTAACGGGGAAGGATGCAGAGCATGCGTCCTTCCTCTCTGTTTTCTTCTCCTGCACCATGAACGATAGTGATCGGGATGTGCATGGTGCCGCTATGCCTTGCTGATATCTCATGTCAATCCAGGATATCTTACTGCAGCAACTGGCCAACGGTCTGATACTGGGCTCGTTCTATGCCCTGGTGGCGCTGGGCTATACGATGGTCTACGGCATCATCAAGCTGTTGAATTTCGCCCACGGCGATCTCTACATGATCGGCGCCTTTATCGGCTTTCTCGTGCTCTCCGTCCTCAGCCCGCTGATCGGCGACAGCTGGATGGGAATACTATGTTCCATGGTGCTCAGCATGATCGCAGTGGGCCTTTTGGGGGTGCTTATCCAGCGGATTGCCTACCAGCCCATGCTCACTGCCCCCCGACTTTCTATATTGATTACCGCCCTGGCGGTATCGATGATTCTCTCCAACGGGGTGATGGCCTTTACCGATGGTGAGTATCTCGCCTTCAGCACCGATCTTGGTTACGAGGGGCTGGAACTCGGCAACGTCTTCATCACCTATACGCAGATGGTACTGGTCGGAGCGGCCGCCTTGCTCATGACCGGACTCTACCTGTTCGTGCATCGGACCATGTACGGCAAGGCGATGCGGGCCATCGCCATCGATCAGGACGCCTGCCGTTTGATGGGCATCCATGTCAATCGGATCATCGCCCTTACCTTTTTCATCGGCACCTCGCTGGCGGCCAGCGCCGGGATCATGGCCGGCACCTATTACGGTTCGATCCATTTTTTTATGGGTTTCGTTATTGGCCTGAAAGCTTTTACCGCTGCGGTAATCGGGGGGATCGGCTCGATTCCCGGTGCCATGCTGGGCGGTCTGCTGCTGGGGCTGCTCGAATCCTTCGGCACCCAGATCCCATTCATCGGCACGGAATGGAAAGATGTGTTTTCCTTCGGAATCCTGATCCTGCTGCTGGTGTTCAAGCCCACCGGCATCCTGGGCAGAACAGAGATCGAGAGGATGTAGGCATGGACCGCATCGATTCCAAGGCGCCCACATCCGCGGAGGCCACTCACCCCGGGGGACCTTTGCGGTGGCTCGAATCCCAGAAGAATCGGCTCATTGTTCTTTCGGTTCTGGCCCTTATGGCCATGTTTTTGCCACTGATCTCAAACAATTATGTTCTCGAGGTAATGACCAATGTCTGGTTTTATGTGATGCTCTGTCTCGGGCTCAATATCGTCGTCGGCTATGCCGGCCTGCTCGATCTCGGCTATGCTGCGTTTTTCGCGGTTGGCGCCTATACCACGGGAATATTGACCTCACACTTCGGGGTTAACTTCTGGCTGACCATCCCGGCGGCCGTGTTCTTTTCAATCTGCGCCGGGGTGATTATCGGCGGCCCGACCCTGCGGCTGCGCAGCGACTACCTGGCAATTGTCACCCTGGGATTTGGCGAGATTGTCAGAATCATTGCCAGAAATCTTGAGATCACCGGGGGCGCCAGCGGCCTGATCGGCATCGAAAAACCCTCCCTCTTCGGTTTTGAAATCACTCAGATCTCTCATTTTTATTACGTCTTCCTGGTCCTGGCCTGCCTGGCCTGTTTCGTCAGTTACCGGCTTCAGCACTCCCGGTTGGGACGGGCCTGGCGATATGTCAGGGAAGACGAGGACGCGGCCGAAGCGATGGGCATAGACAGGGTTGCGATAAAGCTCTACGCCTATGTTATCGGGGCCATTTTCGGCGGGGTTGCCGGCTGCTTCTTTGCCGCCAAGATGACCGCTATTTCTCCGGAAACGTTCACCTTCCAGCAGTCCGTGCTGATCCTTCTCGGGGTGGTGCTCGGCGGCATGGGCAAAATCCCCGGCGTCATAATTGGCGCTTTCGCCCTGGTTCTTTTTCCCGAGGTATTCCGTGATCTCGGCTCGTCGCGCATTCTGGTATTTGCCATCGTCATGCTGGTCATCATGCTCTACCGGCCCGAGGGCATCTGGCCCGAGAAAAAATCTTAGATGATACGCGAGGAAAGGTAGCGAATCGATTTTATGGCGCTTCTGAAGGTTGAAAATTTGGGTTTGAGTTTTGCCGGCCTGCAGGTGATCAAGGAACTGAGCTTCTCGGTTGAGAAGGGTTCCATCGCCAGTCTCATCGGCCCCAACGGTGCAGGCAAGACCTCGGTGTTCAACTGTCTGACTGGATTTTACAAACCCAACAGCGGTCAGATTATCTTCGATGGCAAAGGGGTCACCCGCAAACGACCCTATAAAATAACCCGCCGGGGCATGGCCCGCACCTTCCAGAACCTGCGGCTGTTCAAGAAGATGACGGTACTGGAGAATGTCATGTCCGGCATGCACTGCCGCACCAGTGCAGGAGCCCTCGGGGCCATCCTGCGGACCGGAGCGCAGCGGCGGGAGGAAGCCGAAATTAGAGAATTCTGCGAATCCTGCCTCGATTTTGTCGGCATCCTCGATGAAAAAGACAGAACCGCCTCCAATCTCTCCTACGGTCACCAGCGCCGGGTCGAGTGGGCCCGGGCCCTGGCCACCAGACCCAAACTGCTGCTCCTGGACGAGCCGGCAGCCGGGCTCAACTTTGATGAGAAACAGCAGCTGATCGGGCTTATCAAGCGCATCCGTGATGAGCTCAATATTACCATTTTACTCATCGAACATGACATGGGGCTGGTCATGAAGGTATCGGAAATGATCACCGTGATCGACTACGGACAGAAAATTGCCCAGGGAAATGCCGAGGACGTACAAAACGATCCCCGAGTGATAGAAGCGTATCTCGGTAGAGAAGAGGACGAGGTTGCATGAGCGGCGCCAGTCTTGAAATAGAAAACCTCGAGACTCATTACGGCAAGATTCATGCGCTCAGAGGACTTTCCTTTTCGGTCAAGGCAGGGGAGATCGTCACCCTGCTGGGTGCCAACGGGGCCGGCAAGAGCACCACACTGCGCACCAGTTCAGGGCTGATCCGTTCGACCTCGGGAGCCATCCGCTTCATGGGTGAGGACATCACCAGAAAGCCCGCCCATGACATCGTCAAGATGGGGCTCATTCATGTGCCCGAGGGCAGGAAGATTTTCAAGGGTATGACCATTCTGGAGAACCTGGAACTCGGCAGTTTTACCCTCGATGACGAAGAGAAGAGGCGGAAGCGGCTGGAACATGTGTTCGAGATATTTCCGGTTCTCGAGGAAAGAAAGCACAGGGATTCGGCGTTTCTGTCCGGTGGAGAACAACAGATGCTGGCCATCGGCCGGTCGATGATGACCGACCCCACGCTGCTGCTGCTCGATGAGCCCTCCATGGGGCTGGCCCCGTTTCTGGTCCAGGAGATCATGAAGATTATCCTGCGCCTGAACAAAGAAGGGGTCACCATTCTGCTGGTCGAACAGAACGCCAAGGTGGC
>JARFQM010000020.1 GCA_029287755.1 Desulfofustis sp.
CAACCGAGTTCCGGTTTATCTCAGGCAAAAACTTCGTCCCTGCGCACCCGCGCACTCTATTTTTTCAGACAATCAAACCTAGCCAGAAGAACCCTCTCGTTGGGCGAATTTGCCCAGATTCTCACAAGCACAGGAAGATCAATCTGATTCAACCTCTCTTATGACTATGGTTGCCACGACTAATGTAGCTAAACAGCAGAGCCTTATTTACTTATTATCCGCCGATTGACAAAATGAGCAAGACCGTGCACCCTGCATGGAATACTCCGCCCAGTCCATCCACCCACCACACGGATCTCAGATGCCACTGCATAGAAATAAATTACCTGAGCCATTTGCACAGCGATCTTTTCGCCCACACTCTGCGTTATGCTCAAAATTTTATCCTCGGAATATCAATCATATGCCTGTGGTAAAATTTCTCGCAGGCCTTGATTTTGAACGAAAATCTTAGTTTTGCAAAAGGCTCACCTGATATGATTTTCTTTAGTCAGACCCTGACTCGCAGCTCTACAAGGCTTTCCTCCCAGATTTATAGACAGGCAGTGATTTTACATGAATGAACAGCATCACACTATTATCGCACAAGAACTTCGGATTTCTATTCCCCAGGTTGCCGCCACTGTCGATTTGCTGGCGGACGGAGCTACCGTTCCATTTATTTCCAGGTATAGAAAAGAGGCCACCGGTTCTCTTGATGAGGTGCAGGTCACCGCTATACGGGACCGTCTTGCCGGGCTCGCCGAGCTGGACAAGAGGCGGCAAAGCATCATTGAATCGCTCGTCAAGCGGGAGTTGTTGACTGGTGAGTTAAAAGCCAGCCTCTACAGGGCGGACAACCTGACAAGTCTGGAGGATCTCTACCTTCCTTATAAACCCAAGAGAAGAACAAGGGCCATGATCGCCTGTGAAAAGGGGTTGGAGCCGCTGGCCCGGGCTCTTTTCACACAAAACACGGACGACGTTGATGCGGCTGCTTATGTCAACGATGAAAAAGGTGTTGGCTCGATCGAAGAGGCCTATGCCGGTGCCAGGGATATCATCGCTGAATGGGTCAGTGAGAATCAGGAAGTTCGGGCAATTCTGCGGAGGCTGTATGCAGACAAGGCCGTAATAATTTCCAAAGTCGTCAAAAAGAATCAGGAGAGCGGGGGGAAGTTTCGCGACTATTTTGACTGGAGGGAAGAGGTAAAAAAAGCACCAGGACATCGTCTCTTAGCCATGTTTCGGGGTGAAAAAGAGAAGGTACTTTCTCTGTCGGTAAAGCCGTCTGACGAATTGGCCCTGCCTCTGTTGAAGAACCATTTTGCGGTACAAGGAGACAGGAAACAGGTTGAACTGGCTTTGCGTGACAGTTACAAACGGCTGCTCGGTCCTTCTCTGGAAAACGAGCTGCGGAACAACCTTAAAGAGCGGGCAGACCAGGAAGCGATCAGCGTTTTTGCAGACAATCTGAGAGAATTGCTGCTTGCTGCTCCACTGGGACAAAAGCGCATCATGGCCCTGGACCCTGGTTTTCGAACCGGAGCCAAGCTGGTCTGCCTGGATGAACAGGGGACGCTTCAGTACTCGACGACAATCTACCCAGCCACGGGCGGCAAAAAAGATGATGCGGCCAGGATTATTAGGGATCTGTGCAGGAAATATAAGATAGAGGCAATTGCTGTCGGCAACGGCACTGCCGGAAGAGAGACAGAATCTTTTATCCGTGATCTCAACCTGGGGGCTGAGATCATTGTGACCCTGGTCAATGAGGACGGAGCGTCCATATATTCAGCCTCTGAGGTTGCCCGCCGTGAGTTTCCGGACCAGGATCTAACCGTTCGCGGGGCAATTTCCATAGGAAGGCGATTACAGGATCCCCTCGCGGAACTGGTAAAACTGGAACCGAAATCCATCGGTGTGGGACAGTATCAGCATGACGTTAATCAAGCGGAGCTGAAAAAGAGCCTGGAGGATGTGGTTGTCAGCTGCGTAAATTCAGTTGGTGTAGAGGTCAACAGCGCTTCTCTCGAACTTCTCACCTATGTCTCCGGGCTTGGCCCGTCGCTTGCCGCTTCTCTCATCCAGTATCGGAATGACAACGGTCCTTATGCAAGCCGCAAGGAGTTTATGAAGGTTCCTCGCCTTGGGGCCAAGGCTTTTGAACAGAGTGCCGGTTTTCTGCGTATTCATGATGCAGAAAATTCTCTGGATGAATCAGGCGTCCATCCGGAGAGATATTCCATCGTTGAGCAGATGGCTGCGGATGTCGGCTGCACGGTGGCTGATCTCATGGCTCGGGAAGATGCCAGGAAAAAGGTGGGCATAAGAAAGTATGTGAGTGACAGCCTGGGCCTGCCCACCCTGCGGGATATCATGGAGGAACTTGCCAAGCCTGGTCGTGATCCCCGCAAGAGATTTACCGCTTTCACCTTTGCTGAGGGGATTCACACGATCAGTGATTTATTACCGGAGATGCGACTGCCGGGAATTATCACCAATGTAACGAAGTTCGGCGCTTTTGTAGATATAGGGGTTCACCAGGACGGTCTTATCCATATAAGTCAAATGGCGGATCGATTCGTCAAGGATCCTTCTGAAGTTGTGAAGGTGCGCCAGCAGGTGACGGTTCGGGTTATCGAGGTTGATGAGAAGCGAGGGCGGATTTCATTGTCACTGCGAGACGTCTAATCTATGAAATCAGCCCCTTTTCTCTTCGTTTACCCATCAGAAAAATAACTTTTGGTTTGAACTGCAAATGACTCATTCGGGTGGACCAGTTAGGAGGCGTGCCTGCCGTTGCACGCAGATAGGTGGACGGAGATGAAAATTCGTGAAGAGATAATCAGCCTATTTAACAGGATGGCGACACATTCCAGGAAAACCAGGATCCTTCTCACACCGCTCGGTATCATAATTTTCAGTTTGATCATAACGGCAATTATGCTTGCCGCTCTGGTTTGCGACAAACTGCTGCATTTGCCTCGATTCGTTCCGGAGGAAGCTCGATTAGTGCTGTCATTACCTCTGATGGCGATAGGAATTGCCGTTACCTTTTGGTCTGTTTTCTACTTTTTAAAGGCAAGAGGAACTCCGGTGCCTTTCAATCCTCCTCCCCAACTTGTAGAGACTGGGCCTTATCGATTTTCCAGAAACCCCATGCTTACGGGAGTCTTCATATTTTTATTTGGAACAGGTGTGTGGCTGAACTCGATCTCTCTGGTGTTTTTCTTCACACCGCTTTTTATCATCTTCATCGTGTGGGAGGTTAAGCAGATTGAAGAGCCTGAACTGATCAAGCGTCTGGGAAATGACTACATCGAATACCGAAAAAGAACTCCAATGTTTCTGCCGAATCTCAAGCGAAGAGGTAAATAAAACTTCCACCTAGCTGCAGGGGCACTGAGGTCATCTGATGTCCTTGGGCACGGTCGAGCTTGACATCTGAATCAATGAGGAAATGATGAGGAAATATATGGAAATACCTCCCTAAATAAGATAGGGTTTGGCTGGAGAGTATGGCTGGGATTCTTTTTGCGGGCTCTGCTCGCGTGCCCAGTGGGCAGGTGAGGGGCGGCAGCCTTTCTGGCCTGGTCAGTCCAATGGAATTGTACCGTTGGGTGTTCAGCTAAGGGAAATCAACAGGAGGAGGTTCGTTATGGGAAGGAAATTCTGTAAAGCAGCATCATCCATTGCAGTAGTGTTGAGTTTGGTTTTGCTTTATGCGCTGACATCGTGGGCTGCTGAGTGCAGCAATAGAGGAGATCTGGATGTCCAGTTTTGTGATGAGAACGGGGATCTTGTCGCAGACACGCCCAAAGACTCATCCGAGTGGCTGGATCCCTCGACACTGGTGTTCTCCTATACACCGGTCGAAGATCCTACTGTTTATGAGAATGTGTTCACCGAATTCATGGAGTACCTTTCCGAGAAGACGGGAAAACGGGTGAAATGGTACGGAGCCGAGTCCTACGCCGCCCAGGTGGAGGCCATGCGATCAGGACGGCTGCATGTGGCAGGCATTTCCACCGGGCCGACAGTTTTTGGCGTCAACCTTGCCGGTTACGTGCCCATGTCGATTATGTGTAAAGGAGACGGCACCTTTGGTTACAAGCTTCAGCTTATCACCCAGAAAGACAGTGATATCAATGAAGTGAAGGATCTGAAAGGCAGAAAAGTCGCACACGTGACTCCCTCTTCCAATTCCGGCAACCAGGCCCCCAGGGCCTTGTTCAAGTCTATGGGGGTAACCCCTGATGTTGATTATGAGGTAAACTATTCGGGCAAGCATGACAACTCGATCATGGGTGTGGCGAACGGTGACTACGAGGCCGCACCAATCGCCTCAAGCGTCCTTGACCGAATGGTCACCAAAGGCGTGGTGAACAAGGATGATCTCAAGATAATCTGGGAGTCAGACCCGTTTCCGACAACCTCATACGGTTTCGCCTACAACCTGAAGCCGGAACTTCAGGAGCAAATCAAAGAGGCCTTCTTGACCTTTGATTGGAAGGGAACCGGTCTGGAGCAGGAATTTGGTAAACAGGCAGACAAGTTCTGCGCAATTACTTTCGAAAAGGAATGGAAACCTATTCGCATTATCCAGAAAGAAAATAACACGGTCTACAGCCAGGAAGCCTTGAACCAGATGAAAGTGAAAAAGTAGAAGAAGAAATAATTTTCATCACAAATCAAAACTCTACCTGCCATCCTGAAAGGTTTTTAAAACCGGGGCAGCTGTAATGAGGCTGGCGCTTTCCCCCCGGATGGCAGGTTGTTCTTTGTTATGTTCTGATTCACTTCCGACCAAACATGATTTTAATGCCCGCCATTGCTAGGTAGATAATGTTCATCATCAAGGGTCTTTCAAAGACATACCCAGGTGGTTTTACCGCACTGGAGGAAATCAACCTGGAGATATTACAGCCACAGGTGGTAATGATCATAGGTTCCTCAGGGGCAGGTAAATCTACTTTGATACGCTGTATCAACAGGCTGATCGAACCTACGACGGGGAGCGTGAAACTCAATGACATGGAAATCACGACCCTCGGGAAAAACGGTTTGCGCAAAGCCCGGCGGCGTATGGGGATGATTTTCCAGGAATACAATCTGGTTGATCGGTTGACCGTCATGGAAAATTTACTCTCGGGGCGTCTTGGCTACGTCAGCTTTTGGCAGGCCTATCGCAGAAAGTACAGCCCGGAAGACGTATCAGCCGCCTATGAGTTACTTGATAGAGTGGGCTTGACTGACAATTGCAACTCCAGGGCCGATGCCCTGTCTGGCGGGCAACGACAGCGTGTCGGTATTGCCCGGGCGCTGATGCAGCGGCCGGATCTTCTACTGGTAGATGAACCGACGGCAAGCCTGGACCCCAAGACTTCCAGGCAGATTATGCGGCTTATAGTCGAACTGGCAGCGGAACGGGGAACACCTGCAATGATTAATATTCACGATGTTGCCCTGGCGAGATCGTTTGCCGATCGAATAATAGGGCTGGCCGGGGGAAGGGTTGCATTTGATGGAACAGCGGCGGAAGTCTCTGATCAGGTATTGACAGAGATATATGGTGAAGAGGACTGGAGCGCCACCATCAAGGAAGATGAAAATGATCTCAATGGAGATGAGGGTATTTTCTCCAGAATTAATAAGGAATCGTCAGCGGGATGAGTTATCCGACGACCTGGCAGCCCCCGCGTTTTTTCCCTAATCCATACGTTCGCTATGGCGTTATTCTGGGTGTGCTTTGCTACTTTCTTCTTTCCTACCTCACCCTGGAAGTCGATTGGCAGAGGACGCTGAAGGGAATTCCCCGGGCGATAGATATATTCCAGAGGATGTTTCCGCCTAATTTCAGCCGCTGGGAAATCCTGGTGCGCGGGGTACTTGAAAGCGTCCAAATGGCCCTCGCAGCGAGCTTCTTCGGCATGATCATCGCCATACCGGTGGGTCTCTGTGCCGCCAATAATCTGGTTCCCAAACCGGTCTATTACGCCGGGCGGGCCTTTCTCGGCATTAGCAGAACCTTTCATGAAGTTATCGTCGCGATTTTCTTTGTGAAAATATTTGGTTTTGGTCCTCTGGCCGGCGTTTTGACCCTGATCGTGGCCAGTTTCAGCTTCATCGGCAAGATGATAGCAGAAGATATCGAGAATATGAGGCCAGGCAAACTGGAGGCCATCAGGGCCACCGGCGCCAGTTTTCCCAAACTGCTTCTTTATGCGGTCCAGCCCCACATCCTGCCGCGCTATATCGGCGTTTCAATCTATCGACTCGACGCCAACATCAGGCATTCTACGGTTGTCGGCATTGTCGGCGCCGGCGGAATCGGACAAACCTTGGCCGCCAGCTTTTCCCGCTACGACTACGGTTTTAGCCTGGCCATATTGATGACCATCGTGTCGCTGGTGTTTCTGGGGGAATTTTTTAGCAACTGGATACGGGCGAAACTGAGATGAGCCAGGTCGATTTTCAAGAGAAATACCCTCAGATCTGGAAACGCTTTACTCCCAGAGAGACCCTCATTCGCTATATCTGGTATGCCGGCATCGTTTTTATAGCCGTCTGGTCAGTCAGCAATCTCGACATACCCTGGTTCTATTTCCTGGATGCCCACATCCAGGCAGCAGACCTGTTTACCCGAATGATACCGCCCTACTGGCCATTTTTCCTCGACATCATTCCGCCCCTTGTGGAGACCCTGCATATCGCGACTCTGGGTACCGTTTTCACTATTTTCCTGGCCTTTCCCGTGGCCATCCTGTCAGCGAGAAACACCACCTTCAATAAGACCACCTGGTTTCTTGGCCGACTTATTCTGGTTACTTCGAGGTCGGTCAATACCGTCGTCTGGGGACTTCTGTTCGTCGCCATTTTTGGGCCGGGACCAGTTGCCGGAATTTTCTCGGTGGCCGCCCGGTCGATTGGCTTTGTGGGCAAGCTCATTGCCGAGGCCATAGAAGAAATCGATGTCGGGGCCGTTGAAGCCATCGAGGCTACCGGTGCTTCAAAATTGCAGATTCTGCTGGTAGGGGTGCTTCCCCAGGTCATGCCTGTAATTCTCGGAACAATCATCTATCGCTGGGATATCAATATCCGCGAATCTACCGTACTCGGGTTCGTCGGAGCCGGTGGAATCGGCATCGTGCTCTACTCTTCAATCAACCTTTTTGCCTGGCACGAAGTGTCGGTTATCCTGATTTCTATCTTTGGTGTGGTGATCCTCAGCGAATATCTCTCCATCAAAGCCAGGGCCAGGATCACCTAGGCGCCTAGCGGCTTCTGGCCTCAGCCCTTTATTGTCATGAAATGTATAACGGGTATATCAGATATCAAAGATCGCTATGATGCATTTATTATCGATATCTGGGGGGTGCTGCACGATGGGGCCAAAGCCTATCCAGGGATAATTGACTGCCTCCGCAAGCTGCGGGGCTGCAACAAAAAGGTCACGCTTCTTTCCAACAGCGGGCGGCGAGCCCATGTGGTCGGCACTGATTTGTACGATTTCGGTATTGCGCCGGATCTGTACACATCTCTGGTCACCTCAGGAGAACTCACTCATCTTACATTTAAGACCAATGTTGACAGTCGGCTGCAGCGTCTGGGCACACGCTACTATCTGCTGGGCCCGGAGAATTATGGTCTCACGGAGGGGCTCAACCTCCATAGAATTGATGATGTGACCAGGGCAGAATTTATTTTAACCATAGGAGTCGAGGGGAACCCAGAGTCAACAGAGAGCTACGAAAAGACCCTGAAGGACTTCGCTCAAAGGGGGCTGACAATGGTCTGTGCCAACCCGGACGTCTCAGTGAATCGAAATGGGGTGCTGGGCATCGGACCTGGTGCTCTGGCGGTTTATTATGAGAGTCTGGGGGGGCAGGTCATATACTTTGGCAAGCCTTTCAAGGCCGTTTACAATCTGTGTCTGGAAAAGTTACATGGTATTGCTCCCGATCGAATAATAGTCGTTGGAGACAGTTTGAAAACTGATATAGCAGGGGCGAACAACTGTGGAATTGACACTATCTTGGTGGGAACCGGAATTCATTGGCGGGAGCTGACAACAATTCCCGCAGATGTTCAGCAGGTCACAGCACTCTGCCGGGCGGAGGGTATCTTTCCCACTATGGTTGCCAAAGGTTTTGTCTGGTAAGTCACCCCCACAAGAAATTATGGAACTCACAGAACTTCTTGGATCTTCGTTCGATTGCGCCTGCAGCAGGCACCACACGGTTCCCACCGAGGAATTCATCTATGGGGAGAATTCGTTTGGCGCCATTCCCAGGTTAATCGACACCTACAGTCCTCAAAAAAGATGTTTGATCATTGCTGACCGCAGAACCTACGGTGCCGCAGGTCAGGAAATCGAAGCCTTATGCGAAACCAGCGGGGTGAGGTGCGACCACTTTATCGTTCCTGACATTGGAGATGAATCGCCGGTGGTGGATGACCGGACCAGGGATGTCCTGGTCAAACAAATCACTGACCCCGGTCTGTTAATCGCGGTGGGCAGCGGCGTAATAAATGATCTGGTGAAGTGGGCGGCCTTCCTGCAGGATAAACCTTATATCGTCGCTGCTACGGCCGCTTCCATGAATGGATACGGTTCAGCCAATGTTGCTGCCACAATTGATGGTCTTAAGGTACTTTTCCATGCAGCTGCACCTAAAGCAGTCATCGCCAGACCTGGCATCATAATCAACGCGCCTTATGAGTTGAGTACCGCCGGGCTTGGTGATGCCCTTGCCAAGCCGGTAAGCAGCGCTGACTGGAGACTGAACAACTTCTTGTTTGAGGATTATTATTGTCAGTTCTCCATTGATCTGCTCAAAGACCTCGAACCGGTCTACCTGCAAGGTCCACAAAAGATCAAGAACCGCGATCCGGATGCTTTTCAAGCGCTGTTCACGGCCCTGTTCTATTCAAGCGTTGCCATGACCATCGCAGGGACCTCGTCGCCCGCCTCGGGCGCTGAGCACTTGATTTCGCATACCCTGGATATGCTGGCCGCACGGGACAGGTGCTCCCACGATCTGCATGGCCGACAGGTCGGGGTAAGCTCCATCTTAATGGCTGCTTTGTATGAAAGGTTGATGAGTATTGAGCGTCCTCAATTCCGTGAACCTGCAACTGCAGTGGATGGCTCGTTCTGGGGGGCCCTGACACCGGTAGTAGAAAAGGAATATCGGGAAAAACTTCCCAAGATGGCCCGGGCCATTGCCATCCTCAACCAAGCCGATAAGTGGGAAGCTCTCAGAGCCGCCATTACACCTCATCTGCTTCCTGCACGGAAGTTAAAGGAGTGCCTGCAGCGAGCCAAGGCGGCGCATCGATATTCAGATCTGCGGTATGATAAGGTGCCGATCAATGAGGATTTCTTTGCGGCGGCGGTCAACCATGCCAATCAGATGCGCAATCGCTTTACCATCCTCGACATAGCCGTACTGCTCGGGGTACTGCCGGAGGAGACAGGGGATCTTATCGACAACTGGCTTTCTTGAGTCAGACTGCCGGCCTTTAAAATCAAGGATGTAAACGCGCAGCAGCTTTACTTAAGCGGGCCCTCGAGAGCACTTCTTGCGGCTTCGAAAAAAAGGAAGTGGCCGAGTTCACTTCAATACATGCGCTGGAATATAAACTTCCCCGGCTGCCAATTTCCGTGCCGTGCGAATCAGCCCCACTGATTTTATGGCAACGCTGTCGCCCTCGAACGTATAGTCAACTGTGAGCTTGATGCTTCCCATGGGGTGTTCTATTGCAATACGGGCAGGACTGTCTGCGGGTGAAAGAACCAGTCCGTCGGCCACAGTTCCGGGAGTTACAACACAGCTGGCCAAACATTGAGATCCGGTCACGGCCATGGTTGGGTGGCAATGCCATGGCATGAAATAGCGGGCACTGAACGTTCCTCCAGATACAGGTTGGGCGATCAAACCAAACTTTGGGGTAACGGAATCATGCACATCGCCCATGCCCATGCGTCTGCCGGCCTCAATCCGAAGGGCTTCCATGCGCTCAAAAAATGTTCTGTTTTCATCCAGTTCAGCACAATTTTCATAACCGCTAAGGCCGAAATCTGCGGCCCTGGCGATGACCATCGGCATGGCCACATCCATACAGGTGACCGAAATCCCGTCGATAATATCGACCGGGTTTCCGGTGGGGAGCAGCGAACCGGTCACGCTGCCCACCACGTCCATGAACTGCAGTTCGACGGGAGATGCCGTGCCTGGTACTCCGTCAATTGCCGTTTCCCCGTCGTATCTGATCTGTCCACCGGGCGTCTGTACTTTCGCTACAATCCTCGCATTTGTGTTAACTGCCCGAATGTTGACCAGCGTCTCATCACCGGTCGGTTCAAGCAGCCCCATTTCCAGTGCTGCCGGCCCGACTCCGGAAAGTATATTGCCGCAGGTTGGCTTATAATCAACCAGTTTGTCTTCGACGCTTACCTGAGCAAAAAAGTAGTCGATATCAGCCCACTCACTGTTCGACCTTGACAACATTGCAACTTTCGTGGTTACCGCCGCGCCCCCGCCTATCCCATCGATATTGAGCGGGTGCCCGGAGCCGATCACGGCGATCAGCACTTTGCTGAGTAGATCGCGGCCCTCAGGTAGCTCCGCCCTGTTGAAGTATGGACCTCTGGATGTCCCACCGCGCATGAAAACAAACGGTATTGCCCTTTGCATCAGCTCTTAGGTTCCTTGTTCTCTGTATTTGTCCTTTCAGGAAGCCTGATGAATCAAGTTAGATTCCTCCAATCGGCCAGGGCAGTTCGACGAGAGTCTGCAACAGTCCGGAGGGAAAATCACGGTTCAAGGCGCCCGCCATGAAACACATGAGGGCGATACCGGCAGCGGTCAGGATGATCGTCTTGGGCCAGGCTTGCCGAGCTCGTACCCTGATAAAGGCAATCAGGAACATTGCCAGGGCCAGGATGAAGCCGACCAGCGCTGATAACACGAGTAAGGCTGCAAACCAGGCCAGAGTCGTCCAGAGTCCGTGCGGTGCTTTGGCATCCTCACCCGCAGCCTCACGGTCCGCAAACATCGCATCCGTCTCCGGTGCCCGTAACATGCGTATTAATAATACCAGGCAGGCGATTATCGCGATAAAAGAGACAGTCATCGGGAAAATACGGTCTGTCTGGATGGTAATCGACGCGGCATTGAAAAAGCTGATAGCAGAGTAGATTGTAACCGCCAAAAGGAACAGCAGTGGTGCCCGTTTTCCACCAATTGGCACATCTCCTTCGGACATGATCTGTTTGGCTTGCCTGATCCCGACAACAATTGAAATAGCAGTGATGATGAGCAGCACAATCACGATGGGCGAAAATATGTATTCAAGTCCGACACTGGTTCCCAGGCGGAATTTGCTCATGGCAATCTGGTAGGCCTGGAACGAGTAGTTCTCGGCCTGGGTACTCAAAACAAAGCCGATCAGAAAGGCCGGGCGGGACCATTCGAAGCGGCGCAGAAAGATGCCGAGCAGGCCGATCGCAAAGAGGGCCACCAGATCCCCCAGCGACTGCCGCGACTGAAAAGCGGCGAAAGTGATCAGCATGAATAAAAATGGCGCAAGCAGTGTGAAACGTATCGTGGTTAACCGAGCAATGGCGGGGGAAAGTGCGATGCATATCCCGGCGCCGAGTACATTGGCGATGGCTAGCGACCAGACTGTTGTGTACGTGATATTAAGATTATTGGTAATCAACTGGGGACCGGCATCATAGCCCAGCAGGGCCAGACCGCCAATGAAGATGGCCATTGATCCGGACCCGGGGATACCGAAGATTAGCGTTGGAACCAGCCCACCTCCTTCCTTGGCGTTGTTGGACGACTCGGGTCCAATGACCCCTCGTATTTCCCCCGAACCGAAGCCTGATTTGTCAGGAGTGGTCTGCACGGCATGACCGTACGCGATCCAATCTACAACCGAACCTCCCAGACCGGGGATAACCCCGACAACAACGCCGATTAACGAACACCTGATCGACAGATACAGGTTGTTCCACCAATCGCGAACTCCCTGTAACCAGCCTGCTCCGAGCTTGGCATCCCTGGCAATGGCCCGGTCCTGACGCAGCAGTGAGATGATTTCTGGTATTGCGAAAATGCCCATGCCAACAACCACCAGCTTGAGGCCATCGGTCAGATAGGGAACATCATAGGTTGACATCCGTAATGAACCGCCGGCATCGGCCTCACCAATGGTGCCAACCAGAAGTCCCAGGCAAGCGGCAGCGACACCTTTGAGCGGTATTCTGCCGGCGAGGATTGCCACCATGCTCAGTCCGAGGATGGTGATCATCAGCATTTCCGGGAGGCCGAAGGCCAGCACGATCGGGCGGGCAATCAGGATAAAAAAGGTCAAGAAGGAGGCACCAAGCAGCCCTCCGAACAGTGAGGAGGCAAAGGCCGCGGACAGTGCCCGTGCCGCTTCTCCCTTTTTAGCCAGAGGAAACCCGTCAAGCACGGTGGCCTGGGACGCAGAAGAGCCGGGGATGCCCATAAGCACCGAGGCAAAGGTGTCGGAGGTCGGGATGACGGCAACCAGTCCTACCATCAAGGCCAGCCCAGATACAGGCTCCATGCCATAGATAAAGGGCAGGACCAGGGACAAACCGGCAATACCCCCGAGCCCGGGGAATACGCCGACGGAGAGACCAAGCAGAACTCCAAGCACCAGAAACATCAGCTGCTGGGGGTGAAAAATCAGAGCTAAGGCCTCCCCAAGAGCGGGCATGGCGGTTGCAAATATATCCATGACTGTCTCTCCACCTACAGATATAAAAAATGCACCCCCCTCCCGCTGCTCTGCGGGAGGGGGGTGCAGAAAAGACTACTCTAAAGTAACCCCGTATCTCTCTTTCAACCAGTTCACGACAAAGGCCTTGGCCTCATCGGGAACCTCGGTGGCACTTTTAAAGGCGCTCTTGGCTTCTGCACCGGTCATCTGGGGATATTTACCCAGTGTTACCCCAGAGATCTCGGCAAAATCGCTGCGGGCCTTGATCGAGTCAAATGCTTTGGTATAGGTGGCGATTGCGTCAGCCGGTGCGCCCTGGGGCAGAAACACCATTTTCTGGGCCGGAAAGCCTGAAACGAAGAAAGCTTTCCATGCATCCCATTTTTCTCCTTTTGTTTCACATCCCGTGGTCGCTTCGCAGACCTCCTTGAAGGTCGGCATATCCGGGAAAGTCGGGTCGCGGACAATGTTTCCGGCGGCATCCAGTGCGCCCCAGCTCATCATCGGTACGGCCTTGCCCTCTGCAACAAGCGGAGCAACCCCTTTGAGGTAACTGGAGGAGGTCTGGTAGTCGATATTGGCCTCGCCACGCTCAAACATAAGTCGACCGTCACCCCGGCCCTTGAGGCCAAAGACCGGCTCGACCTTCATGCCGAGCATTTCCCAGGCCAGCATTGGAACCAGGTCAAGGCGGGTTGCACCCTGGGAGCCGTAGATGAAATTAATGTCTTTCAGGCCCTCGGCGCTGCCGTCAAATTTCTTGGCCAGATCCGGCGGCAGGTAGGCTACGCCGCCTGTGCCGGAGGCCAGGACAACATTCCAGTCTTTATATTCATACTTTACCCGCGGATCTCCGAGCAGATAGGGAAACTGGGTTGAGCCGGAGGAACCGAAAATCGTCGTACCGTCCTTGTACTTCTGTTGCTGGAACCAGTTGGCTCCTTTGGTGGATCCGGCCCCGGGCATGAATTTCACCACCACGGTCGGATTGCCCGGCAGGGCCTCGCTCAACAAAGGAGCATAGAAGTTGGCCCATTTAGCCGAGCCGCCGGATTCAGAAAACGGGATTACGAATTCGACCGTCTCGCCCGACAAGTCCATGCCATGGCTGCTGGCTAAAACATTCGTTGAAAAAGCGGCAAAAGCGGCAACTGCGAGTCCAAATGCCACTCTGCGAGTGATTTTTGTGATAGACATAAGCTCCTCCTTTTTTTTGATGATAGTAGATTCTCCCTAAAGGTAAACATCTTTCGATTGCCACCTCTACTCAGCGAATACAGATTTACAGGACTATTCATCGAGTACTATTCTTAGGGAAGACTCCATTTACTATAATCAGTTTCAAAGTTTTGCAGCATTTCTGTGCGGGGGGCACAATACCCATCGTGCCCCTTTTAAACTAACAAACTTATATCATTTTAAAAAAAAGACTAGGAGACACAATGGGTATTGTGTCCCCCTTTTCATGCTCGACTTGCTCCATGCCGATATGGTGCGTCATATGCTGCCAATCCTGTTGCTGACTTCGACGCTGCACTGGCTCCACCTGCATGCTCAATGATCTTCAACGGCGTTGGCCTGTTCCTGATTATGTCTGAGCAGGGCAATATAGCGATAAATGCCGTGGACAAATTTGCCCAGCGGCATGGTGATAAAAAAAGCCAGTACCAATCCGAGATGGACGATCAACAAGATTCCCATCGCTGAAGTCTCTCGAAAGACAAGCAGCAACAGTCCGCTCAGACTGGTAAGCAGCAGCAGATTAATGAAACCGAGATCCATGCCTGCCGAATCGGCATTGTAGGGACGGCGATCCATCTTTGATTTAAGTACCAGCATGCCAACCGTGCCAATCACGATCAAAACCCCACCCACGGTTCCGAGCACGACCGGCAGACTGAAATAGGGATAGGGGGCCGGCCAGTGAAACACATGATCGTAAATAGCCGCCACGGTTGTAGCTGCCAGACAGCCCATAAATCCATAAAAGACCAGGTGATGCATGGTTCTGCGGATGGTACTGAAACGATCATCCGGGTAGTTGCAGCCGTGTCCGCCGCCGTCGAGATATTTCAAGCGCAGCACATCCCAGATGGCGCCGCGGTTGCCGGACCCGCTGGCCAGATTCTCGTTGGTGACCTGCATTTCTTTCCAGAACGTCTGTATCCCCTTCCAGAAAGCGAACATCGCCCAGATCGC
>JARFQM010000314.1 GCA_029287755.1 Desulfofustis sp.
TTTTCTTCTCCAGTTCTTACCCGGACGATACGTTCGATCGGCAGCACGAAGATCTTGCCATCGCCGATTCAATACTCTATCCGCTCTGGGATACCGGTTTCGAGGTTGGGCACGGGGTTCGGACCATCGAGGAATCGCTCAAGCAGGCCGCCGATGATATTATCTTTCAGGTTGCTCTGCTCGACGGTCGCTGTATCGGGGGCTCCACAGATCTGTTCGAGCAGCTCATGGCCGATTTCCGGCACAAGTTTGTCGACGGCAGACGCCGTGAATTCATCAGCGATCTCAATCAGCTGAGCAGCGAGCGCCGGGAGCGGTTCGGCAGCCACGGCTACCTGCTGGAGCCCAACATCAAGGAGAGCAAAGGCGGGTTCCGCGATATCCAGTCGATGATCTGGGCCGCCAAGGTGGTGTTCGGCATCGCCACTTTCGACGACATTATCGACGCCGGCTTTCTTTTGCCCAGCGAGGGTGAGCGCTTCAACGAGGCCCACAATATGCTGGTGCGCATCAGAAACCGTCTGCATTATATTAGCGGTAGAAAAAACGACCAGCTCTACTTCGAACAGCAGGAAGAGATGGCCCAGGCCTTCGACTACAAGAAGTCGGGCCCCGCACTGAGCGTCGAACGCTTCATGCGTGACGTCTATGGACATCTGCGCACCATCACCGTGGTCCACGACCTGTTTTTCGATCATGTCAACGAGGTGCTAGGACTTGCCACGCAGGAGCAGCGGGTGAGCGACCGCGATCTGGAAAAAGGCATCGAGATCCGGGATAACCGGGTTCACCTGCGGGCCTCTCAGGACACCCTGGCCGCCAAGCCGTACCTGCTGATGCGTACCTTTCTCGCCTCTGTCAAGACCGGGGTGCCGGTGCACCATCGCTCCAAGATGCACATCACCGACAATCTCGGTCTGATTACCGAGAAAACAAGAAATTCACCGCGGATGGCCAAGCCGTTTCATGCCATTTTAGGCTCTTCCGATGCGGTCCTGCCGGTCCTGGAGGGTATGCTGGAGACCGGGCTGCTGGGTATGTACATTACCGAATTTGCCCGTATTGACGCACTGGCCCAGCACGATGTCTATCACATTTACACGGTGGATCGCCATTCCCTGCAGGCGGTCGTGGAGCTCCACAAAGTGCTCGACGAAGAGCCGGAAATCGTCGACCAGGTGCGCCATCGCCGGCCTCTGTTTCTGGCCGCCCTGCTGCACGATATCGGCAAACGCTCGGGCCGGGATCATTCCGAATACGGCGCTGAACTCGGAGCGGCGATTGGCCAGCGTCTTTGCCTGGACGACGAGGAGATCGAGCTGCTCGCCTTTCTGGTGCGCTACCATCTATTTATTCCCGAAAACGCGCTGCGCCGTGATCTCGAAGACCAGGCCTTCATAAAGCGCTGTACCGAGACCATCACCTCGGTTGAGCGGCTGGCCATGCTCTATCTGCTCTCGGTTGCCGATTCGAAGGCCACCGGACCATCGGCCTGGAGTGACTGGAAAGCGGTGCTGATGCGGGAAATGTATCTCAAGGTCAAGGCTTTCCTCGAGGCCGCCGCGGCCCAACTCGAAAGTCCGGCAGCTGTCGACCAGTATTACGAGGATGGCGTTGCCTGGCTGCGCGAGCAGGTTACCCTGCTGGTTGAGGCGGAGAACGGTCTGAAAATTGAGGTGGACAATCTGTCGGCCGACTACCTTGCCAGTTTCACCCCGGGCACCATCGTCAGTCACCTGAGGTATCACCGCGACCACTATGCACTGATTCGGCAGAAGGCCCTGATGCTGGCCGAAGACGCCGGCGATCACTGGTCGGTGCTGGTCATGTCCTCCGATCGACCCGGCCTGCTCGCCAAAATCTGCGGGGTGATGACCCTCAATCAGCTTGAGGTGGTCAATGCCCAGATCTTCACCTGGTCCGACGGCACCGTGGTCGACATGATCGACGTGCGGCCCACTGAAACCTTCGATTTCGAGGAGTGTGACTGGCAGGCAATCAACGAGGACCTGAACCGCGCTGTCAACCACCGTCTGGGACTGGGTTACCGCCTCTATGAAAAGTTGAAAAACAGCTACGGAAGGAGGCGGGATCTGATCGGCAGCCATGAGTATCGGGTTGAGATCGACAACCAGGGCTCGGACGATTATTCGATCATCGAGGTGCACGCCGCCGATCATCCCGGTCAATTGTACCGGATCACGCAGACTCTGGCCGATTTTGGCATCAACATTTATAAAGCCTTTATTGCGACCGAGGTCGGGCAGTTGATTGATGTGTTCTATATACTTGATAGTAATGGGGAAAAACTGGAAAAGGGAGAGTTTCGCCAAGAGGTGGTCAAGGGCTTGATGCACGCCATTGGGGCTGACGAAGAGCAGACCATAAAATAACATTTTTGTAATGAAAAATATTTTTGTAACTTTTTTGCTTGCAGAATATGTAACAAATTGGTAAACGGGTCCTGACTGATTAAAATATCAATCAGGTCTACTACGAAATAACCATCACACAGGAGACAAGAGAGATGACAAGAGATGAAATAATGAAAATTATCGAAGAGGAAAACATCCACTTTTTCCGTCTTCAGTTCGT
>JARFQM010000110.1 GCA_029287755.1 Desulfofustis sp.
GAAAGGAGACGGCCCCGAAGGGGGCGTTGCGTGTCGCTATACACGCAGATTATGCAGTCGCGCAGCGACTCTGAACAATGTTTTTTGAACCTCGACTGTAAGGAAGGCGGCCCCGAAGAGGCGGAGGGCTTAAAGCCTCCTAACGAGGCTTATCTCTGCAGCTTCACTCCTCTTCGATCACGGCAACTATGTCAGCACTGTTTATCCAGATCACGGCGTCTTTCAGCGTTCTCGGGTCCATATCCGTGTCCGGATACAAAGCGTAGGTCACGCCGTTGTAGGTGGTTTCCGGGATACCCACCATGAAAGTTGCAGAACCGCTTGTGACCAGGCGGGGGTCCTTTAGCATCAGAATACGCAGATCGCTTGGGGCATAGCTGGCCACAGCGTAGGTGCCGCCCGCATTGCCAGGGTCGTTGCTGATTCCATAATGTCGGGTAATAACTTTGACGGCGGATTGAAATGGACGGTCTTCTGTCATGTGATTTGATTCCTTTTGGGTCAATGAAGTCAGAGTGGAGCGATGCGATACGAATCGCTTGCTGGTTTATTACCTGATACTAGCTGACTTTGTTGAAATTTCATCATAGCGTTCGGTCAGAACCCGATCCGGACCAGACTCCCTGCTAATTTACCGGTGCCGTCGCCAATTCGTTTGTGTTGTCTTCCAGCAGCTTTCTCGCCGCCCGGTTGATGCTCTCCGGGCTCGTGTTCTTCCAGGTGTCTGAAGATTCGTGAAAGTCTTGCCCGAATAGCTCCAAATACAGCGCCCTGGTCAATCGGTAGTTGGCCATGGCATGCGGCGACTCAGGGTTGGGTGCGCTCTTGGCCGTGAAATCCTCCAGAATCCGGTGGGCGGTGCTGAAGGCATACGCAAGTTCGGTCAGTTTTGCGCGGTACTCCAGATTGATCGAATCCAGGCCGGGAAACAGTTCATAATCCGCCAGGTGGCGGGCCTCGTGCTGGAGATAAGATACCCGGAACCGCTCCGAATTCCGGTCGTAAGCCCAGACGACGCAATACAGTTCGCCGTCCTGAACCCAGCCCGTCGTGGATGCCAGCCCGAGCGAAGCGAAGTATTTCCAGCCCAACAGCTCAAAGTCATCCATGAAGTTGACCGTGACGGTCCGGGTCTGGTCGGTCAACCTGACGGAATACTCTCGTGTTTCCTGGGACTTCCAAAGGAACAGATCCTGCAGCGGTGGTGCTTCGTCCATGAGATAGTGAAAACCCTCCGCCGCAATGGCACTACCGAGCTCGTCTTGCGGATCAGCTATGGATTTGGTTTCCGCGGCCCCTCTGTATTCAGTCAGCAATAGCACCAGCTGTTCGTTCAGCCACCCGGCGCTGTCCTCGGGTGAACGCTCACCCATCAGGCTCATGGTCCAGTAATGCCTGTAGGTCGACAGCAGGCGGGACATAAACTCACTGCCGGCCTGAGGCGCGAAAGCTTCATTCTGCTTTACAAATCGTTGCTCGAACTGTTCGATCAGCAATTGATCCGCTCTAGTTAGCTCTGACCGGTCCAGGTCCTCCAGTTTCGTATTGAAAGGCCTCAGGTCCCCCTGAATGGCCTGGCTGATGAACACCTCGCTAAGAGGAGGGCTTTCCGCAGCATTTGATTGCAGGGAGAAAACCAAAAAAAATATTAATATATAAAACATGCACATATGAAAACTATTGAATATTTAATATCAATATGAAATTTGTTGAATTTGCGTTAATCCATGCTATATTTGCATTGCGGATTACGTGACGCGGTACAAAAGTACTACGGAAAGTCAGGCAATACCGATCTTTTCTACCAACATTTGCAGCCGTTAAATGTAATTCTTTGGGCAAACGCCTCCTGGTTCACTCTGAACCAGGCGCTGACCGGAAGGACGGTTCAGCGAACAGACAGGGATCAAAAGGATTTTGAAAGTCGATTGTTCGGCCACCGGTAAAAGGATTCCGGGGCCGGGCGGCAAATGGCGCTCGCGTGGGTATACGCGATGCGGCCCAGGAATACGGAGAGACTTTCGAAATGGAATACCTGTACTACCTCCTTATCATTGGTTCGATATTCAGTTTGCTGTTTCTACTTCTGGTGCGTTCGGCAGGTTTGCGCGAGAAAAGAAGCCGTGGTTCGTTGAGAATTCAGACACAAAGAACTGCGCAGGGCAAGCGAGAAGAATCGGATGCTGAATTTGAATCACGTGCAAATCAGCACGTCTCTGGCGGTCATCAATTGTCACGTGTTCCGACCCCCTGGGGCTGGCCTGGCCACAATGGCTATGGGGATCATGGCGCTGGTTCATGGTCCAGCAAATCTTCGGATTCGAGCAGCCAGCCGGTTGCCAGCGCTTCTCTCCATCAGTGGGTGGATCGAATGATAGCCGAGAAGCGCACAGTGGAAGACCGGGAATATGTGCTGAAGAAAAATGAATCTTTGCGAGCGCTTTTGGAGGACAGGTACGGCAAGTTGGATCGAAAGCACGACCAACAGGACAATAACAGCAAAACCAACGCAGAGGAGGTCAGTTCCAGCCTGAAGAAAGAAGCCAGGCAATTGACGCTCCCGGGTGCTCAAGGCGCACATCGCAAGACATCCCAACTGGGAGAAATCCGCACGCCCTGGGGTTGGTAGGTCATTGAGCAGTCATCCGGCAACTCTCGCTGCTCAAAAATTGAACAGACTGTGGTATATTTAAAGTGTTCCTGTTCGCAAAAAGTACATCGGCTGATAGGATGCAAGCCGCGTAAAAGACAGGGAGCATAGGGAAATGAAGGTCTCGGGCTGCCAGACTGACCATGAGTCAGGATACGCATAGCCCATCGGTTATCCGCCATTCAGGACAGAAGGTGGACCAGCGAGGGGTATTGGAGGCTTTCAAAATGGAAATCGTTTATTTTCTTACATTCGTAGCCATTTGTATTTTCATCCTGCTGGTTGCTACCAGGAGTTCAAGGTTTAAAAAAGGTCTGGCGTTAAAGCGGCGTAACTCCCTGAGTTCAGGCACCGGGAAGTTGGAGACACCAGCAGACTCGGTCCTGTCCCACCGCGATGAGCTGTGGAAGAAAAGGACGCACGATGCAGCCATGGACGTGGTCCGAACCAACAGATTCGTGCCCAAATCCGACGCCTCCTTCGAGCCCGAGTATGACGGGTACAGTCGCAGAGACCGTCATCACCTGACGTCGAAGCCAACTCATATCAAGGAAGAAGACCACGTCAGCACGGTGGTCACGCCGGGTTTCGGCGGAAAACGGGGCGAACATTTCGCGGGGACCTGAAGCGCTCGCAGGCCGACCCCTCGCCAGT
>JARFQM010000129.1 GCA_029287755.1 Desulfofustis sp.
AGTTTGTCCGATTTGTCCAGATAGACAAGCAAAGCCCTCGATCCGGAGATCAAGGGCTTTCGATTGAAGACCGTGCGCTAAAAATGCTCAAGTGGCATGGAGGTTTTTCGATGTTATCAGCTCGGTGCTTTGCGGATAAACGGGTTGATCATGCAAAACCGAAGATCTTGACCTTTTCATTTGGCTGTATCGTAAAGCAAAAGCGGTTCCTATAACGACCAACATACCTCCGAAATACATGACGCCGAAAGCTACGATAAATGAGTAACGAACCGTCAGGAACAAAAACACTCCCAACAAGAGTGATAGACAAAGATACCCACGCATACCCTCTCTCCATTAGTTCGATTGAATAGACTCAATACTTGTCCTCAGTTAAATTTTGCAATACGAATACCAAGCAAAATAAATGAGAAATAACAGTAAGATAACAAAAGCAACCAGATCATTTTTTGTTAGTGTTAAAAATCTCGACAGTTCTGCAAGGGTCAAGATGGCCCACCCAGGAAGGAAGAGGCCTATTGTGTCTTCTCGATAGTGATCATTAGGAATCGTTGCAAAATAAGCAACGTTGCCGTTAACCAAATCTTGCAGCGAGAGTCCGATCGTGTTTGAATTGTTACAACAGGTATGTCCTGTAACCCGCCACCGGAATGAAATTGAGTATGTTAGGACGAGGTATTTAGGATGGTATTTATGAGGATCGCAATAATTTTCGTTTTGCTGCTGACAGTCACAGGATGTGAATGGCTGTCTGAGGAATTTGAAGTAATGACTCCGGAGGAGTTAAACAGGCTCAAATGTGAATGGCAAGATCCTAAAGCGTCTAAATGGTTTTATACCGGTTCTGAAAATGGTTATCACTTGTTCATTCATAGAGATCTTCCAGGGGACAAGCACTACAAAATCAAAATTTCTGATTTTAAAATCGATAAGCCTATCAATGTTTCGAGCAATGAAGTGAACTGGGTGATCATGCCTTGGGGACCGACAGATAAAGGATGTAAAGAATAATGTCCTGATTAACCGCTGGTCGTTCTGTTGTCGGGAGCTTTTCCTGATGCCTTTCTCTGAAGGACCGTGGCCATATTATTGATGGCCTGCTGGGTTCTTGATCTATCTCTTTACCCGTTAGATTGCGAAACCCCCTTTTTTGCCGATTGCTAAGCAAATTTTTTATGTTTAAATGAGTTATAAAGAACCTTCCACAGGAGGTGGATATGAAAAAGTTACTGGTAGTTATTTGTACGTTTCTCCTGGTCCTGGCACCCATGTCAGTTATGGCAAAGAACTCCGATAAAGGAAAGGGCAAGGGCCCGTCACCGAATGAATCCGCCTATGAACATGCTTCGGATAATGCCAAATTCAAACGTGGAGACGATTGGCAGGGGGGCAACGGAAAAGATAAAGATGATGACGACATAGAGTCGGACGATGATGAAGACAACGGTAAAAGGAAAAAGGAACAAGATCAGGAGCGCGAGAAAAAGAAAAAGGGTAAAAAAGGTGATGTTGAATCTGATGATGACCAATCCGACGATAAAGTAGAAAATGGAAAAAACAAAAAGAAGAAGAAAAAAGGCAGAAATGGTGAGGATGAGCAGGAGATTAAAAATGCCGACGAAGAGGGGACAAACAAGATAAAGAAATCCGGCAAGGACAAGGCAAAGAAGTAGTCCTGGCCAAAAAGGTTGTGGAACGACTTCCCTGAGAACTTTTAACAGAAGAGCCGCAGCGGGAGCTGTTCATTGTTTGCATAGAATCAAAAGCCGCAGTCCTGCAAGGGCTTCGGCTTTTTTGCGCAGATTCATCGCCCTGTTACGACAGGATCTTTTGAATGGATAATCAACAGTTGAAATATCCGGCGACGCCCCGTCCCGAAGTGGGTGCTCTGAAGGTTCTGATCGGAGGCGTCCTCGGCATGGTGGTTGCCATGGGCATCGGCAGATTCATTTTTACACCGATTCTGCCGCTGATGCAGCGTGACCTGGGAATGACCAACAGTGTCGCCGGATGGCTCGCCGGGCTGAATTACCTGGGTTATTTGGGGGGGGCAATCGTCTGCTCGGTCACCCCGGGGCTGCTGCGTTCCTGGCTGATCACTGGTGGTTCGCTGTTCGTGAGTATCGCAACGACACTCTTTATGGGCGCTACTCTAAGCGTACATTGGTGGGGATTGATGCGTTTCGTCGGGGGCTTTGCGAGCGCCGTGCTGTTTATCGTGATCACTGCAGAGGTGGGGGAGACTCTCAGCAGGCGTGGTTTCGGTCACTGGCTCGGCACATTGTATGGTGGGGTAGGCCTGGGAATAGCGATCAGCGGGCTTGTGGTCACGCCGCTTGATAACATTGGCGGTTGGAGTGGGGCATGGTATGGAGCGGGCCTTCTCGCTGCCATTCTGGCAGTTGCCGGGCTTTTGCTCGGTCGCAGGCGCGAGCTGGTTAAACCTATTACGATCGATCAATCGCGTACACCAGTCTCCCTGTCCAGTGTCCGGTTGCTGGCTGTCGGGTATTTTTTCGAAGGCCTTGGTTATATTGTTACCGCGACATTTCTTGTCGCAATTATCTCCCTGACGCCGGGATTGGAGGATTTTGCTCCCTACAGTTGGGTTGCAGTCGGTCTTGCTGCCGTGCCATCGACGATCTTATGGCCCTATCTCGGTCGACGCATTGGCAACCGCAAGGCTTTACTTGGCGCGTATCTTCTACAGGCCTCAGGTATCCTGGTCAGTGTCTGGGCTGAGTCGATGACTACGGTGCTTTTTGTCGCGGTGTCATTTGGAGGCACCTTTCTTGGGATTGTTGCCTTGACCTTGACCGAGGGGAATCTCCGCATGCCTGGCGATGGCCGGCGGGCGGCAGCTTTCCTGACCGCCAGTTTCGGCGTCGGACAGGTGCTCGGGCCGGTCCTGGCAGGAACTCTCGCTGATATTCAGGAAGGTTTTGCTGTGCCCCTGGTGCTGGCGACTGTCTGCGTAGCCATTGCCGGGCTCTGTGTTCTTCTGGACAGGCAATTCCAGTCGCAATGATCCCGGAGGTCGTTTAAGCGGTCATTCCGGCGGCGTAATCCTTGAATGCCCATAGCCGCGCCGAGAATATGGTCGCAGCTATCTCCGGCATGGGGCCGCCAGCAACGACCTTGACGGCACTCTATGCGCATCTCACGCAGGCCTTTGCCAAGATCAAGCATCTCGCAGCCTTTCATCAATAGTTCCATGGCAGCTCCCTTTCACAGCCTTAGGATATTTCATTGAAGCGTGTTTCAGGACCTGGAGCCAGATACAGTTCTTTACTATTGTAACTGTTGCAATTAGCATGCAGTGAAACTGTACCCGTTGCTAGATGTGGCCACTGCATCTGCTGCCATTGCAATCAAACTGATATGAATAGAATTCGATGACAATGCCTGGGATTCAAGGTGCTGCAGATGATCCATATCAATGTCAGACAAGGAGACAAACCCCCTATCTATGGGGAAGTGGCTGGAAAGATCCGTCTCCTGATCGAGCGGGGTTAGCGGATGGCTAATTTCCTTTTTTACACGCTAACGGTTCTGATCTGGGGTTCCACTTGGCTGGGAATCAAGTTCCAGCTCGGTGTGGTCGATCCGGCCCTGTCAGTCTCTTACCGGTTCGCCCTGGCCGCGCTGATCCTCTTTGCCTGGTGTTTTGCCCGACGCCTGCCGCTGAAATTTTCCAGAGGTGAGCACTTGTTTATTGCTATGCAGGGTGTCTTTCTGTTCGCCGTGAACTATCTTTTTTTCTACCTTGCCGAATTGCAGATCACCAGCGGTTTGGCGGCAGTGGTTTTTTCCACGATCGTGGTTATGAACCTGATCAACGGTCGCCTGTTCCTCGGCACGCCGATCGAAGTCAAGGTCCTGGTAGGGGGGGCACTAGGAATGGTCGGCCTGGTTTTGCTCTTCTGGCCGGATATGGCGGCCACGGATTTCTCCGGGCCGATATTTGTCGGTATGCTGCTCAGCTTTGCCGCGACCTACCTGGCATCACTTGGCAATATCCTGTCGGTCCGCAACCAGCGCCACAAACTTCCGATTATACAGACCAACGCCTTCGGCATGGCCTACGGCTCGGCCTGTATGGCCTTGATTGTGCTGGTTCGCGGCACATCGATCACCATAGAGATGACGGCCCCATATCTGGTCTCGCTGGTCTACCTGGCCCTGTTCGGTTCGGTGATTGCTTTTGGCTGTTACCTGAGCCTGGTCGGCAGGATCGGGGCGGGGCGGGCGGCCTACGCCACGCTGCTTTTCCCG
>JARFQM010000318.1 GCA_029287755.1 Desulfofustis sp.
GACGCCGGGCCGGGAGGGGGTAAAACGGTAATTGAAACCATTCGATCCCATTACGCTGGCGGGCTGAAGATCGCCCAGCAGATCTGTGTGCTCACCGTCTCTGGTTAAGAAAAAACTCTTAGGCTTAGCCAGATCCATACCAATGGTTTCGAACGGATGGGAGAACGACAAGGCGATCTCCACCGGCCGGTTCTGTTCGCTTACCACTGGGGTTGAAGGGATTACCATGCCGAAGTGGCCGTAAACCTTATCGGCCTTGGCGACACAGATGAGTATGGCAGCAGCACACATCGGGAGGGCCAATCCTTTCAATTTCATTTCTTACCTCTTTTTCGTGATCTGGACCAGGCGATTAAGGCGCCGAGCCCCAGTATTGAGATAATCCCGCTCACCACGTTTTTCAGCGGCGGCGATGTCGGCAGCGGTGCTGGTGCGGCGGTGGCCGCCGGTGGGGGGACGGATTGATGATCCGTGAGGGCATAGTCAAGGCCACTCACCTGCCACTCACCGCGATGCCCCGGACCCGCATCGAGGACGATGAGCAGATCGACAGGCTTCTCCAGCCCAAGCGTGTGCGGATCAATGGTAAACGAACCGCTGTCGCCGGTGGTGGTCGTCAATAGAAGCTTCTGGTCGTCCTTGGAGAGGACCTTTATGGTGCCGTTTATTACTTTTTTTCCCCCGGAAAGAGTTGCCTCACCCTTGATGAACCCATTTTCCATAAAGGCAAACACCTGAACACGATGGGCCCATGCCGGACCTGAACAAAGCAGGATGAAAATCAGCACCGGCAGTCCTATCATTCTCTTCATTTCCCGGCTCCCCAGAGTAGTTCAGGATGCACTCGGCCGATAAAAGAGACGACGAACATGGTAATGAATCCTTCGATCACCATGATCGGGATATTGGCGAGAACGGTGATTTTTGCGGTGGCGAGGAAGCCGATGTCGGTGAAGGCAAGGGCAAGCGCCATACAGATCGAGGAAAGCACTATCGAACCGCTGCCGGCAATAAAGCCGGCCAGCGGCCGGGTCTTGGCGGCAGCCAGGAGCGGCCGGACCAGGTAGAAGCAGAGTACTGCCGGAAAAGCTATATTTACAGCGTTGACCCCAAGTACCAGCAGACCGCCGTACTGGAAGAATACGGCCTGCATGAGCAACCCTACCACGATGGCAGGAAAACAGGCCCAGCCCATCATGATGCCGAGTAATCCGTTTAATACAAGGTGGATAGAGGCGGGACCGAGCGGGACGTGAATCAGAGAGGCAACGAAAAAGGTGGCGGTGAGCATCGAAACTTCCATGATCCGGTCCAGGTTCAGCTTTTTCAAGCCGATCAAGGTGCCGGCAGCGGCGAGGGACGCCCCGCCGAAGAGGACCGGTGCTGAAAGTATACCTTCTGATATATGCATGGAACTAGAATGAGCCAGTTGAAAAAGCTAAACTGTTCGGCAGAGCCAGGGCCCAGTAATACTAATTAATAATTCGTAATACCAGTACTACTCGATTTGACCGTACCCCGCAAGCGTAACCTGACGTTCATGGGAGAAACCAATTAGAAGAAAAATATAACAATGATATCAAATTGTTATATTGTTCTGCTGTGCTTAGTTGACAGACCACAGGTGCCGTCGCGACTATATTGAGCCTTTTGCATAACTAAGATTTTTGTTCAAAATAAAGGCATGCGAGAAATGTTACCACAGGTATATGATTGATATTCCGAGGATAAAATTTCGAGCATAACGCAGAGTGTGGGCGACAAGATCGTTTTGCAAATGGCTCTATTAAATAGCCTTCCCGACTCTCCTTGACTGGCAGACCGAGCCAACCTGTGAACGTCAGGTTGATTGTATCCCGGGCCTCAGGCGCATACCTGATGCCCCAGGAAGAATAAGCTTGTATTTGATTGTGATTTTAAATAGATTCCGGCAGGTTTGGACAAAGGCTCAATTAGAATTATAATAAATCCCACGATTTCTATCCTGAACATTCGACTTTATAGATCGCTGAGCCGCTGTTCTTGAAATTTTCCATGATGGGGGGTGGGCTCGGCGAAGTTGCTCATCCTGGTAATGATATGACAAGACACAATTTACGCGTTGAAAAAATTGGTGGGACTTCGATGTCCCGCTTTCCAGAAATTATCGACAACATCATCCTGCGCAATGCAGATGACGTGTTCGGCCGGGTATATGTGGTCTCAGCCTATGCAGGTGTAACCAACGATCTGCTCGAGCATAAGAAAACCAGTCAGCCGGGAATCTATAAACTGTTCGAAGACCAGGAGAATTACCCCAGGAAGATGCTGGCCTTAAGAGACCAGTTGATTGAGCTCAACGAGCGGCTGGCCGATTGCGGACTCGAAGTGGAACAGGCCAACGATTTTATCGGCGACCGCATCGACCTGTCCATCAATATTCTGCGCAGCATGGAAAACGTCCTGGCGTCGGGATATGTCTCCCGCGGAGAACTGCTGCTCGCGGCCCGGGAACTGCTGGCCTCCCTGGGTGAAATGCACAGCGCCTACAACTCGGCCAACATCCTGAAAAACCGTGGATACAAGTCGACCTTTGTCGACCTGAGCGGCTGGGAAGACGGACGGCAGTTGACCATCGATCAGCGCATCAAGGACAGCTTCGACAGCGTTGATCCATTTTCATCCATCTGCTTTGCAACCGGTTACACCAAGGGCACTGAGGGCATCATGCGGGAGTTCGATCGGGGCTACTCTGAAGTGACCTTCTCCAAAGTGGCGGTGCTGCTTGGTGCCTCGGAGGCAATTATTCACAAAGAGTACCATCTTTGTTCCGGGGATCCGCTGCTGATTGGTGAGGAGACTGCCCATCCGGTGTGCAATACCAACTATGACGTGGCCGATCAACTGGCGGACGTGGGCATGGAGGCGATTCATCCCAGGGCCTCGAAACCGCTTGAAATCAATTCGATTCCGATCAGGGTCAAGAACGCCTTCGACCCAGATCATCCGGGCACGCTGATTACCAACGAATTCGTTGCCCCTGAGTCAAAAGTTGAAATCGTCACCGGCTCGAACCGGGTGAACTGCATAGAGGTGCACGATACCAGAATGGTCGGCGAGGTGGGCTTCGACCGCAGGATCATGATGATCTTCGGCCGGCACGATGTTTCCTACATAAGCAAAATGACCAATGCCAACACCATCGATCTGATCGTCCTGGAGCGCGACTGTACACCTCATCTGATGGCCGAGCTCAGTGACAATTTTGAACAGGTGAGCGCCACCCCGGTGGCCATCGTCTGCGCCATCGGTTCCAATATCGCCCAGCCCGGTATAATGGCCAAGGCCTCCCAGGCCCTCGCCAACGACAAAATCAATATTCTGGCGGTGTCACAGACCACGCGGCAGACCAATATGCAGTTTATCGTCAATCGGGATGAGTTTGCCGGAGCCCAGCGGGCCCTGCATGCGGCCCTCTGCAAATAGCAAATGGAGCCTGGGGGAGGGGCGGGTGAGGTGCCTTATCAGTCCTTCCTGGGCCAGACCGCGTCCTCTTCTTCAGCAACCAGGTAGCAGAATTTGTTCCATTCGAAGGTCTTGTTGGAGATCGGACAGCGCAGGGTGACTGTTTTGTCGCCGACAGCGGCGATTTCCCAGTCGCCAGCTCTGCGTGAGTTCTCGATACGGATCTTCTGTCCGACATAAAACGGGTAGGGTTCGAAAACGGCTACATCGTGTCCCATCGACGCCTCCTGGATTTTTACTCACGGCACCCAGCTTCTGGCTGGCCCGCAGGGTGGAAATTTTACTTTTCCATCGTTGCAGCGAAAATCACAAAGTGCACTGCTGGAAAGGCCACAGAAACTCCAAATAACCTGCGACGTACTTGTGAATTCAACTTGTGCTGTTTCCCATGAACATCAGGCTAGGCCGGGCACTTTTCCTCCAGCAGCTCTGCGACTGCGGCCACCGAGGGAGAGTCGTCATCGAGTTCCATCAATGACTTCTTCTCCATGTCAAAATCGAGCAGGGCCGGATCATCGGGAATTATGCCGACAATGGGAACGCCTATTTCTTCGACTTCTTCGAGAAACTTGGCGTTGAGTTCAGCTGGGGCCCTGGTAACGACAATACCCATATCGGCGACTTCCAGTTTGAGGCTGCCGAGCATCTCGTGGATTCTTTTCAGCGCCCGGAGTCCGCGCAGCGAGTAATCGGTGACCAGAAAGAGCATATCCACACGGCCGCTGGTGCGCCGGCTCAGATGTTCCATGCCTGCTTCGTTGTCAACGACCATGTAGCGGTAGCTCTGGGTCAGACGATCGGTGAAATTGTGAAGGATGTTGTTGACCATGCAGTAGCAGCCTTGCCCCTCCTGGCGTCCCATGACCAGCAGATCGAATTCGGGCTTTTCGATGAGAGCCTGCTCGACCAGGCTTTCCAGGTATATCGTCTTGTCCATCCCGGAAGGCACGCCCTGCGGATCGCGCATGAAATCTTCACGGATATCGCC